>NZ_JBHWVJ010000061.1:0-46471 GCF_042736725.1 Streptomyces sp. NPDC060028
GCCGCGCGATGCGGCTGCCGGCCCGTTGCCGTGCGCGGGCCCGGCTACTGGGCGCCCGGGCGCACCAGACCGCTCTCGTACGCGTACACCGCGGCCTGGACCCGGTCGCGCAGGCCCAGCTTCGTCAGCACGTGGCCCACATGCGTCTTGACCGTCGTCTCGCTCACGAACAGGTCCGCCGCGATCTCCGCATTCGACAGACCCCGCGCCACCAGCTTCAACACCTCGACCTCGCGCTCGGTCAGCGTCCCCAGGGTGTTGGGGAGGCTCTCCTCACCCGACGGCAGATGACCGGCGTACTTGTCCAGCAGCCGGCGCGTGATGCTCGGCGCGAGCATCGCCTCACCCGCCGCGACCACCCGGATCGCCTGGACCAGCTCATTGGCGGGAGCGTCCTTCAGCAGGAAACCGCTGGCACCCGCCCGCAGCGCCTCCACCACGTACTCGTCGAGGTCGAAGGTGGTCAGCACGAGCACCTTGGCCGGACCGTCCCGGCCCGGACCCGTGATCTGCCGGGTCGCCTCCACCCCGTCCATGCGCGGCATCCGGATGTCCATCAGCACCACATCGGGCTGCAGCGCCCGCACCTGGTCCAGCGCCTGCAGACCGTCCCCGGCCTCCCCGACCACCGCCAGGTCCTGCTCGGCCTCGAGGATCATCCGGAAGCCGGTGCGCAGCAGCGGCTGGTCGTCGACCAGTAGGATGCGGATCGCCACGGGGTCTACCTCGTATTCGTCAAACGGCTTCGGCGGACCCGCCCCATTCTGCCCTGCCCCGATGATCAGGAACCGGCGGGTCGATCAGCCCTCGGTGTCAGGCCTCGGCATCAGGCCTCGGTGTCAGGCTTCGGGATGATCACCAGAGGATAGGCCGGGGGAGTGCCCCCGAACTCCGGACACACCGCCTGATGATCACACCAACCGCACAGCTTCGTCGGCCGCGGCCGCCAGTCACCCGACAGCGTCGCCTCCCGGATCGCCTCCCACAGCGCCAGCAGCTTGCGCTCCACCCGCTCCAGATCCTCGATCACCGGGTCGTACGTCAGCACGTCCCCACTGCCCAGGTACACCAGCTGCAACCGCCGCGGCACGACCTGCTTCAGCCGCCACACCACCAGCGCATAGAACTTCATCTGGAACAACGCGCCTTCGGCATACTCCGGCCGCGGCGCCTTGCCCGTCTTGTAGTCGACGATCCGCACCTCGCCCGTCGGCGCCACGTCCACCCGGTCGATGATCCCGCGCAGCCGCAGCCCCGACTCCAGCTCCGTCTCCACGAAGAATTCCCGCTCCACCGGCTCCAGCAGCGTCGGGTCCTCCAACGTGAACCACCGGTCCACCAACGCCTCGGCCTCCGTCAGCCACCGCGCCAGCCCCGCCCCGTCGTCCCCCGCCGGGAACAGCTCCGTCAGCTCCGGCTTCGACTCCAGCAGCCGGTCCCACTGCCCCGGGATCAGCGCCTTGGCCCGCGGCGCCGTCCGCTCCGGCGCAGGATGGTCGAAGAGCCGCTCCAGCACCGCATGCACCAGCGTCCCCCGCGTCGCCGCCGCACTCGGCTTCTCCGGCAACTTGTCGATCACCCGGAACCGGTACAACAGCGGACACCGCATGAAATCACTCGCCCGCGACGGGGACAGCGAAGAAGGCGCCACCGCACTCGCACTCGGCGCAGCGTCGTCATCGGCTTCGGCCGGCACAGCACCGGGGCTCGTCGTCATACACGAAACCCTACGACCCGCCACCGACAGCAGACGCATACCATCGACGACAAGCCCCCTCGCACTGCATGATCGGAGCATCACACCGCGCGATCGGCGCGGCCCGAGACGCGAGCGGAGACGCACGAAAACCGCCGGGGCACCCCACAGCACCGGACAGCAGCGAACGAAGGACAACCGTGGCAGACACCGACGAAACCGGCGAGCGCCCCAGCCGGCGCCCCGGACCGGGCGGCGGACTCCTCATGGGCCGCCCCTTCGGCGTACCCGTCTACGTCTCGCCCAGCTGGTTCCTCGTCGCCGCCCTCATCACCTGGGTCTTCGGCGACCAGCTGGAGCGGATCCTGCCCGACCTCGGACCCGCCCGCTACCTCGTCTCCCTCTTCTTCGCCGTCGCCTTCTACGCCTCCGTCCTCGTCCACGAACTCGCCCACACCGTCGCCGCACTCCGCTTCAAACTGCCCGTGCGCCGCATCCAGCTCCAGTTCTTCGGCGGAGTCTCCGAAATCGAGAAGGAGTCCGAGACCCCCGGCCGCGAATTCGTCCTCGCCTTCGTCGGCCCCCTGCTCTCCCTCCTCCTCGCCGGCGCCTTCTACCTCGGCATGAAAGCCGTCGACCCGGCCACCGTCCCCGGCGTCCTCCTCGCCGGCCTGATGATCTCCAACCTCCTGGTCGCCGCCTTCAACCTCCTCCCCGGCCTCCCGCTCGACGGCGGACGCATGCTCCGCGCCGTCATCTGGGGCATCACCGGCAAACCCATGACCGGCACCATCGCCGCCGCCTGGGTCGGCCGCGGCCTCGCCGTCACCGTCCTGCTCGGCCTGCCCCTGCTGACCCACACCGGAGTCCTCGGCAACCCCGCCCAGGAAATCGGCGGCATGGACACCGTCATGGACGCCCTCCTCGCCGCGATCCTCGCCGCCATCATCTGGACCGGCGCCGGCAACAGCCTGCGCATGGCCCGACTGCGCGAACACCTCCCCGACCTGCGCGCCCGCACCCTCACCCGCCGCGCCATCCCCGTCGAGAACACCACCCCCCTCTCCGAAGCCCTGCGCCGCGCCAACGAAGCCGGAGCCCGCGCACTGGTCGTCGTCGACGGCCACGGCGACCCCACCGCCATCGTCCGCGAAACCGCCATCGCCTCCGTCCCCGAACACCGCCGCCCCTGGGTCGCCGTCAGCACCCTCGCCCAAGACCTCACCGACGGCATGACGGTCTCCGCCGAGCTCACCGGCGAAGAACTCCTCGACCACCTCCGCGCCACCCCCGCCACCGAATACCTCGTCACCGAAACCGGCGGCGAGATCTACGGCGTGCTCTCCACCCAAGACGTCGAGAGGGCCTTCGTGAAGGCCATGGCGCGGCCCCAGTCCTGAAGCCAATACACTGGTCACATGTCCGAACCGACCGGTGCCGCCCGCCGACGCGGGCCCTTCGAGGTCGGGGACCAGGTTCAGCTCACCGACCCCAAGGGCCGCCACTACACGTTCACGCTCGAAGCCGGGAAGAATTTCCACACCCACAAGGGTTCCTTCCCGCACGACGAGCTGATCGGTGCTCCCGAGGGCAGTGTTGTCCGTACCACGGGCAACGTCGCGTACCTCGCGCTGCGTCCCCTGCTCCCCGACTATGTCCTGTCCATGCCCCGCGGTGCCGCCGTGGTCTACCCCAAGGACGCGGGCCAGATCCTGGCCTTCGCCGACATCTTCCCCGGCGCCCGCGTCGTGGAAGCAGGTGTGGGCTCCGGCTCCCTGAGCAGCTTCCTGCTGCGCGCCATCGGCGACCAGGGCATGCTCCACAGCTACGAGCGCCGCGCGGACTTCGCCGAGATCGCCACCGCCAACGTCGAGCGCTACTTCGGAGGCCCGCACCCCGCGTGGCAGCTGACCGTCGGCGACCTCCAGGACAACCTGTCCGACACCGACGTCGACCGCGTGATCCTCGACATGCTCGCCCCCTGGGAATGCCTGGAGGCCGTCTCCAAGGCCCTCGTCCCCGGCGGCATCCTGTGCTGCTACGTGGCCACCACCACCCAGCTCTCGCGCACCGTGGAGTCCATCCGCGAGTTCGGCTGCTACGCCGAGCCGCAGCCCTGGGAATCGATGATCCGCAACTGGCACGTCGAGGGCCTCGCCGTCCGCCCCGACCACCGGATGATCGGCCACACCGGCTTCCTCGTCACCGCCCGCCGCCTCGCGGACGGCGTCGAGCCCCCCATGCGCCGCCGCCGCCCCTCCAAGGGCGCGTACGGCGAGGACTACGAGGGCCCCGGCAGCGACCGCTCCGCGTAGCCGCCCCTTCAACACGAAGGCGCTGTGGCGCAGTTCCCCGCACGATCCGGGAACTGCGCCACAGCGCCTTTTCGTTGTCAGGGCAGCCGGGCCACCGGCCCCGGACCCGGCCGTGGACCCGGCCGTTCCACCTCCGTGTGAGGTGTGGCACGATGCTGGCTCCCCGTCACCCTTCGCACAGGAGACACCCCGCGTGCTGCACAGCCCCGCCGAGCTGACACCACTGGAAACCCTGGCGCACACCGGCACCAGGCCCATCCACTGGCTCGCCACGGCATCCGCCATGGCCGCCGTCATCGCCGCCGCGGGACTCCTCCAGCCCGATCCCGCCACCGGCGCCACCGCGACCCCCCTGAGCGGCCCCCGGGCCGCCGCCCCCGACGCGCACGCGGTCACGTACCCGCTCGACTGCAAGGGCGCCCCCCAGACCGTCACGGCCACCGCCGAAGGCGACCTCGACGGCGACGGCCGCCCCGAAACGGTCGCCGCCGTCCGCTGCGAAGCCGGCTCGGGGACCCCGCCGCACGCGATCTACGTACTCACCCGGGACAAAACCGAAGGCGCCGCGCCCCGCGTCGTCGCCACCCTGCTCGACGCCGGCCGCCGACAGACCGCAACCGATCTCACCATCCGCGACAAGACGGTCACCGCCAGTCTCCTCGGCTACTCCGGACCCGAGGTCCCGCGCTGCTGCCCCGACAAGAAGCAGCTCGCCAAGTGGCTCTGGAGCGGCGGGAAATTCCGCCAGGAGCTTACGGACTCGACCTCCGGAAGCGTTTGAACCGTCACTCGGCGTCGGGACCGAAGACCTCGACCCTGTCCGAAACGCGCCTTACGTGAATGCAGTCACCCGGGCATTCCTTCACCGAGTCCACCACGTCCTGAAGCAGAACCAGCGGAACCGGAGTGCTCGCCCCCGCCTCCTGCAGCAGCTCCTCGTCGACGCCCTTCACGTACGCCAGACCGTCGATGTCCAGCTCGAACACCTCCGGGGCGTACTGCACGCAGATGCCGTCACCGGTGCAGAGGTCCTGGTCGATCCACACCTCGAGCGGTTCTCCGGCCACGCCGGCACCGCTCGTGGGAGCCTCCTGCTGCACGGTCATATCTCCTGCACTTCCCTGCCCTGAGTGATCCATCCCGGACGCGACTCGCAGCAAGTCGCGCGAGCCCTGACGGGTGTTGAACAGTTCGACCTTACAACCGGCCGCTTTCCGATGTTGATGGGTGGGTATTTCCTTAGGCGTGAGGGAGTACGCAAGGGTGAAGATCGGACACACCTCTACCGTCTTTGTGATCTAGGGGTTTCAATCACCACCAGCCCAGGTAGGGTCAGGAAGCGTCCAGCTCCCCTTGGAGGAGGTGAGGACCGTGGCAGCCCACGACGACGACATCAACCGCGGCATCCGGCCGGGGCGAGGGTCTGAGGACCCCGCCGGCCAGGTTGCCTATCTCGAGCAGGAAATCGCCGTCCTGCGACGTAAGCTCGCCGACTCTCCGCGACACACGAGGATTCTCGAAGAGCGGATCGTCGAGCTCCAGACAAACCTGGCCGGCGTCTCCGCACAAAACGAGCGCCTGGCCAATACCCTCCGCGAAGCCCGCGACCAGATCGTGGCCCTCAAAGAGGAAGTCGACCGGCTCGCCCAGCCGCCGGCCGGCTTCGGTGTCTTCCTGCAAGCCAACGAGGACGGCACCGTCGACATCTTCACCGGCGGCCGAAAGCTCCGCGTGAACGTGAGCCCCAGCGTCGAGCCGGAAGACCTCCGGCGCGGCCAGGAGGTCATGCTCAACGAAGCCCTCAACGTGGTCGAAGCCATGGAATACGAGCGGGCCGGGGACATCGTCACCCTCAAGGAGATCCTCGAGGACGGCGAGCGCGCCCTGGTCGTCGGGCACACCGACGAGGAAAGGGTGGTGAGGCTCGCCGAGCCGCTCCTGGACGTCACCATCCGCCCCGGCGACTCCCTGCTGCTCGAACCCCGCTCCGGCTACGTCTACGAGATCGTCCCCAAGAGCGAGGTCGAAGACCTCGTCCTCGAAGAGGTCCCCGACATCGACTACGACAAGATCGGCGGCCTGGGCGACCAGATCGAGCTGATCCGCGACGCGGTCGAGCTCCCGTACCTCTACCCGGACCTGTTCAAGGAACACGAACTGCGTCCCCCGAAGGGCATCCTGCTCTACGGCCCGCCCGGCTGCGGCAAGACGCTCATCGCCAAGGCCGTCGCCAACTCCCTTGCCAAGAAGGTCGCCGAAGTCACCGGCCAGGCCCAGGGGAAGTCGTACTTCCTGAACATCAAGGGCCCCGAACTCCTCAACAAGTACGTCGGCGAGACCGAGCGGCACATCCGCCTCGTCTTCCAGCGTGCCCGCGAGAAGGCGAGCGAGGGCACCCCCGTCATCGTCTTCTTCGACGAGATGGAATCCCTCTTCCGCACCCGCGGATCCGGAGTCAGCTCGGACGTGGAAAACACCATCGTCCCCCAGCTGCTCGCCGAGATCGACGGCGTGGAAGGCCTGGAGAACGTCATCGTCATCGGCGCCTCCAACCGCGAGGACATGATCGACCCGGCCATCCTGCGCCCCGGCCGGCTCGACGTGAAGATCAAGATCGAGCGCCCGGACGCCGAGGCCGCGAAGGACATCTTCGCCAAGTACCTCAAGGCCTCGCTGCCCCTGCACACGGACGACCTGTCCGAACACTCGGGCTCCCCGGCCGGCACCGTCCACAGCATGATCCAGACCGTCGTCGAGCAGATGTACGCCGAAACCGAGGAAAACCGCTTCCTCGAGGTCACGTACGCCAATGGCGACAAGGAAGTCCTCTACTTCAAGGACTTCAACTCCGGCGCAATGATCCAGAACATCGTGGACCGTGCGAAGAAGATGGCGATCAAGGCCTTCCTCGAGCACAACCAGAAGGGCCTCCGAGTCGCCCACCTCCTCCAGGCATGCGTGGACGAGTTCAAGGAGAACGAGGACCTGCCCAACACCACCAACCCCGACGACTGGGCCCGAATCTCCGGAAAGAAGGGCGAGCGGATCGTATTCATCCGCACACTCGTCACCGGAAAGCAAGGCGCGGACACCGGACGCTCCATCGACACGGTGGCCAACACCGGTCAGTACCTCTGACGAAGCGGGGCGGCTGCGGATGCCCCCACCGGGGCACCCGCAGCCGACTGCTTTACCGACTGCTTTTTTCAGCCGGTGACAAGGCAAAGCCAATGACTGAAATGATCTCCCCACCAGCGCGGAGTGGTTCTAGGCTCTTCCTTACCGCCGGTCGCGCAGTGCGGGGACGGGCACCGCACCAAACGCACCGGAGCACCAGCGGTACTTGAGCGCCGCTCCCGAACGGGAGCGCCGCCGGGCAAGGAGGGCCGCATGACCGTACGGCGAGTAATGGGGATCGAGACGGAGTACGGGATCTCCGTCCCCGGGCACCCGAACGCCAATGCCATGCTCACCTCGTCCCAGATCGTCAACGCCTACGCGGCGGCGATGCACCGGGCGCGACGCGCCCGCTGGGACTTCGAGGAAGAGAATCCACTACGGGACGCCCGCGGCTTCGACCTCGCCCGCGAGGCCGCCGACAACAGCCAGCTCACCGACGAGGACATCGGCCTCGCCAACGTGATCCTCACCAACGGCGCACGGCTCTACGTCGACCACGCGCACCCCGAGTACAGCTCGCCGGAGATCACCAATCCACTGGACGCCGTGCTCTGGGACAAGGCCGGCGAACGGATCATGGCCGAGGCTGCCGTCCGGGCGGCGCAGCTCCCCGGCGCCCAGCCGATCCACCTCTACAAGAACAACACCGACAACAAGGGCGCCTCCTACGGCACGCACGAGAACTACCTGATGAAGCGGGAAACCCCCTTCTCGGACATCGTGCGCCACCTCACCCCCTTCTTCGTCTCGCGCCAGGTCGTCACCGGCGCCGGACGCGTGGGCATCGGCCAGGACGGCCGCGAGCACGGCTTCCAGATCAGCCAGCGCGCGGACTACTTCGAGGTCGAGGTGGGGCTGGAGACCACCCTGAAGCGGCCCATCATCAACACGCGCGACGAACCGCACTCCGACGCGGAGAAGTACCGCCGCCTCCACGTGATCATCGGCGACGCCAACCTCTCCGAGATCTCCACCTACCTCAAACTCGGCACGACCGCCCTGGTCCTGTCCATGATCGAAGACGGGTTCATCAACGTCGACCTGGCCGTGGACCAACCGGTGCGCACCCTGCACCAGGTCTCCCACGACCCCGACCTGCACCACCTGATCACGCTGCGCAGCGGTCGGACACTGACCGCCGTACAGCTTCAGATGGAGTACTTCGAGCTGGCCAGGAAGTACGTGGAGGAGCGTTTCGGCTCCGACGCGGACGAGCAGACCCAGGATGTGCTGGCCCGCTGGGAGGACGTGCTGGGCCGGCTGGAGAGCGACCCGATGAGCCTGTCGGGGGAGCTGGACTGGATCGCGAAGCGGGAAATCCTCGAGGGCTACCGGAGGCGGGACGGACTCGGCTGGGACGCGGCCCGGCTGCACCTGGTGGACCTCCAGTACTCGGACGTACGGCCCGAGAAGGGGCTGTACAACCGCCTGGCGGCCCGCGGCAAGATGCAGAGGCTGCTGGAGGAGCCGGCCGTGGAGCGGGCGCAGAGCAAGCCGCCGGAGGACACTCGGGCGTACTTCCGGGGCCGCTGCCTGGAGCAGTACGCCGATGACGTGGCCGCGGCCTCGTGGGACTCGGTGATCTTCGACCTGCCGGGGCACGACTCGCTCCAGCGGGTCCCGACGATGGAGCCGCTGCGGGGGACGCGGGCGCACGTGAAGGAGCTCCTGGACCGCTGCCGTACGGCGGAGGACCTGGTGCGGGTGCTTTCGGGGCGCTGAGCGGGGCTGAAAGGCCTCTGGTCCGGGAATCATGAAGGCACCCGGACGTTAATGAAAGTGCGGGGACGAATGTCGGACCCTCCTTGTAGGGTCCGACGTAAGGTCTGATCTTGAGGGATCCCGAATCCCGGGGTCCCTCGACGTGAGCGTGCGAACCGAGCGGGGTGAGGTAGACATGGCGACCAAGGACACCGGCGGCGGACAGCAGAAGGCGCAGCGCTCGACCGAGGAGGTCGAGGAGGCGGCGGTCGAAGAATCGACCGACCTCAAGGAGCGCCAGGAAAAGCTCTCCGACGACGTCGACTCCGTACTTGACGAGATTGACGATGTACTCGAAGAGAACGCTGAGGATTTTGTTCGAAGCTTCGTTCAAAAGGGTGGCCAGTAAGGCGTTCTCACCTTCAAATCGAAGGTGACCTGCTGGGGTGGGGTCATGTCTACGGAATCCAAGTGGTGTCGTGGTTGTGGCCGGGATCTGCCCCTGAGTGGCTTCGCGGCAGATCGCAATCGTCGGGACGGTCTTCAACCCCGATGTCGAGAATGCGTGGCGGCGTACGGTGCTGAGCATTACCGGCGCCGCCAGACGGCAAAGGGCAAGCTCGTCATGGAAAGGGTGGACGTTCCTCGCGGGTGGAAGCGGTGCAGGCCGTGCGGAGAAGTCAAGCCGCACAGTGAATGGCACAAGAACGCAACTGCATCCGACGGACTCGCCACTTGCTGTAAGGCGTGCAAGGCCGCACGCGGACGCGCAGGTCACCTCAAGCGTTCCTACGGCATCACCGAAGGGGAGCGCGACGAGATGATCACAGCTCAGGGTGGAGTCTGCGCGATCTGTCGAGAGGCTCCTCCTGAGCACGTGGATCACGATCATCAGACGGGTAAGGTCCGAGGCGTACTGTGCTTCAGCTGTAACGCAGCCTTGGGGCAGTTCAAGGATCGGCCGGACGTCATACGGCGTGCAGCCGCTTACGTGGAAGGAAACCTGTGGAACCCAACACTCGTAGCACAGGGCGTCTACCGGCAGCCTTCCTGACGCCGGGGTCGTCGTCCTTCATGGATTTCCTCGGCGCGCACCAGCCCGAGATGCTGCCGGGCAACCGCAAGCTGCCCGAGGGTGTTGTCGAGGCGCCGCACGGGACGACCATCGTGGCCACCACCTTCCCCGGCGGGGTCGTGCTCGCCGGTGACCGGCGGGCGACCATGGGCAACATGATCGCGCAGCGGGACATCGAGAAGGTGTTCCCGGCGGACGAGTACTCCGCGGTGGGCATCGCCGGTACGGCCGGCCTGGCCGTGGAGATGGTCAAGCTGTTCCAGCTGGAGCTGGAGCACTTCGAGAAGGTGGAGGGCGCGACGCTCTCCTTGGAGGGCAAGGCCAACCGGCTCTCGACCATGATCCGGGGCAATCTGGGGATGGCGATGCAGGGGCTGGCGGTCGTACCGCTCTTCGCGGGCTACGACGAGGCCAAGGAGAAGGGCCGGATCTTCTCCTATGACGTGACCGGCGGCCGCTCGGAGGAGCACGGCTTCGCCGCCACCGGTTCCGGCTCGATCTTCGCTCGCGGCTCCATGAAGAAGCTCTACCGTCCCGATCTGACGGAGGAGCAGGCCACCACGCTCGTCGTCCAGGCGCTGTTCGACGCCGCGGACGACGACTCGGCGACGGGTGGGCCGGATCTGTACCGGCACATCTACCCGATCGTCACCGTCATCACCGAAGAGGGTTTCCGCAGGCTGACCGACGATCAGTCGCAGGACCTCGCCCGTACGGTCACCGACCGTCGGCTGGAGCAGCCCGACGGCCCGCGCGCCGCCCTGCTCTGACCATCCCCGTTCTGTAGGAGCCCGGAAGAAAGGGACGGACAGCCGGTGTCGACTCCGTTCTACGTTTCACCCCAGCAGGCCATGGCCGACCGGGCGGAATACGCCCGTAAGGGCATCGCCCGCGGTCGCAGCCTTGTCGTGCTGCAGTACGCCGACGGCATCGTGTTCGTCGGTGAGAACCCGTCCCGTGCGCTGCACAAGTTCAGCGAGATCTACGACCGGATCGGCTTCGCGGCCGCCGGCAAGTACAACGAGTACGAGAACCTGCGGATCGGCGGTGTGCGCTATGCCGATCTGCGCGGATACACCTACGACCGTGACGATGTGACGGCCCGTGGGCTGGCGAACGTGTACGCGCAGACGCTCGGCACGATCTTTTCGAGTGCCGGTGAGAAGCCGTACGAGGTGGAGCTGGTCGTCGCCGAGGTGGGGGCGACCGCCGCGGGTGACCAGATCTACAGGTTGCCGCATGACGGTTCGATCGTGGACGAGCACGGTTCCGTCGCGGTGGGTGGCAATGCCGAGCAGATCAGCACGTTCCTCGATCAGCGCCACCAGGACGGGATGACCCTGTCCGAGGCGTTGAAGCTGGCGGTGCAGGCGCTGTCGAGTCAGGCGAACGGTGCGGACAAGGCGATTCCGGCCGAGCGGCTGGAGGTCGCGGTGCTGGACCGGACGCGGTCGCAGCAGCGGAAGTTCAAGCGGATCCGGGGCCGGCAGTTGTCGCGGCTGTTGGAGGCGGATGTTCCGGCGGCCGCGCAGGCCGACGCCGTGTCGAACGACGAGGCTCCGGAGGACGAGGCGGAGTAGTGGCGCGGTAGCGCCTGTGCAGCGATGGCCCCGGTTCGCCGTTTTCGGCGGGCCGGGGTTTCGTCGTGTCAGCGGGCGGGTCCCGTGGAGCCGCGGGTGACGAGTTGCACGGGGATGTCGGGGGCGGTCCAGGGGGTGCCTTCGAGGACGGCGAGGAGGGCGGTCATGCCTTGTTCGCCGACGCGTTCGGCGGGGAGGCGGACGGTGGTGAGTTCGGGTTCGACGGCGGTGGCGAGGGCGAGGTCGTCGAAGCCGGTGACGGAGAGGTCGTCGGGGATGCGCAGGCCGAGGCGGCGGGCTGCTTTGCAGGCGCCGGCGGCGAGGACGTCGTCGTCGCAGATGACGGCGGTGGGCCGGTTCCCGGGGGTGGCCAGGGCGCTCTCCATGGCCGTGCGGGCGCCCTCCACGGTGAGGGGGGCCCGTACGGTGCGCAGCTCGGTGTGGGGGCCCAGGAGGGTGGTGAGGGCTTCGGCGCGGATGTGGAAGGTCCAGGTGTCGATGGCCGAGGCGAGGTGGAGGAAGCGGTGGTGGCCGAGGGTGAGGAGGTGTTCGGTGACTTGGCGCATGCCGTCGGCCATGGCGAGGTTGACGTGGGCGGCGGCTGGTCCGGCGGTGGGGTCGCTGTCGAGCATGACGAGGGGGAGTCCGTCGCCGCCGATGGCTTCGAGGGCTCCGGCGGCCATGGAGGAGGCGATGACTCCGTCGAGGGCGGCGCGGGCGGAGGCGAAGGGGTTGCGGGCGGGGCCGGTGCCGTCGGGGGAGGGGTAGAGGACGACGCCGAAGCCGTGTTCGGCGGCGATGCGGGCGGCGCCGGTGTAGACGCGGGCGAAGAATTCGTTGGTGAGGGCGGGGACGACGAGGAGGGCGGTGCGGGTGGAGCCGAGGCGGAGGTTTCGGGCGGCGAGGTTGGGGCGGTAGCCGAGTCGGGTGGCGGTTTCTCGGACGAGGTCGGCGGTGCGTTCGGAGACGCGGCCGCGCCATTTGTCGCCGAGGACGAGGGAGACGGTGGCTTGGGAGACCCCGGCGGCGGTGGCCACGTCGCGGCTGGTGGGTCTCGTCACAGGTGGCTCCTGAAGTGCGTGGTCAGGGGTGTGTCGGGGGGTTCGTCGGGTGGACCGGCGGACTGGGGCCATGGTACGTATGACGGGTCGAGTTATACGTATTACCCCGGCTGGTGCCGGGCAGGAGGGGGCGGACATGGCCGCGGGATACGCGGAGCTGCTCAGGACCCGGCACGCCGCGAGGCTGCTGGTGGGCACGCTCATAGGCCGGCTGCCCAATGGCACGGCGGCCATCGCCATCGTGCTGTTCACGCGCGCGGAGGGTGGCAGCTACACCCTGGCGGGGGCGTTGGCGGCCGCGTACGGGCTGGCCAATGCGGTGGGTCAGCCGTTGCTCGGGCGGGCGGTGGACCTGTACGGGCAGCCGCGGGTGCAGCTGCCGGCGGCCGTGGTGTCCGCGCTGGGCATGGTGTGGCTGGCGCTGGTCGGTACCGGGGAGCCCTTGGCGGCGTACTCGGCGGTGGTGGTGGCGGGGCTGTTCACGCCTCCGCTGGAGGGCGGGCTGCGGGCGCTGTGGCCGGGTGTGCTGGGGGGCCGTGAGGAGCGGGTGCACGCGGCGTACGCGATGGATGCGGTGGCGCAGGAGGTCATGTTCACGGTGGGGCCGCTGCTGGTGACGCTGTTCGTGTCGCTGTGGTCGCCGGCCGGGGCCCTGCTGGCTCTGAACGCGATCGGGGTGCTGGGCGCGCTGTCGGTCGTGGTCAGCGAGCCTTCGCGTACGTGGCGGTCGGCGCCGCGGGAGGCGCACTGGCTGGGTGCGCTGCGTTCCAAGGGGCTGCTGGCGCTCCTGGGTGCTTTCTTCTTCGTGGGTACGGCGCTGGGTTCGATCGCGGTGGCGGGTGTGGCGTACGCGGACGATCACGGGAATCAGGCGGTGTACGGCTGGCTGATGGCGTCGCTGGGGCTGGGCGCGCTGTTCGGCGGGGTGGTCTACGGTGCGCGGCAGTGGGCCGGGGCGCCGGAGCGGCGGCTGCGGTTGCTGGTGGCGTTGCTGGCGGTGTGTTATCTGCCGCTGATGCTGACGCCGGGTCCGGTGGCGATGTCGGGGCTGGCGGCGCTGTCGGGTGTGTTCCTGGCGCCGGCGCTGGCGTGTGCGTTCATCGTGGTGGACCGGCATGCTCCGGCGGGCACGGTGACGGAGGCGTTCTCCTGGCTGGTGACGTTCTTCGGGGTGGGTGCGGCGATCGGTACGGCGGCGGCGGGGCCGGTGGTGGAGTGGGGCGGTACGGCGGCGAGTTTCGGGGTGGCGAGTGTGGCCGGGGTGGCGGCGTTGGTGGTGCTGACGGTGACTCAGCGGGTGCTTGCGGTGCCGGGTCGCAGCCGGGCGGTGGCGGGTTCGCCGGGGGGTGTGTCGGGGGTGCCGTCGGAGCCGCTTGTCGGCAATTGATCGAAACGGCACTGGCGAACCCGGTTTCAGAAGAGGGCAGAAGGCGTAATGTTCAGTCATGGACCGCCGCATTTTCGGGCTGGAGAACGAGTACGGCGTCACGTGCACGTTCAGGGGACAGCGCCGACTGTCTCCTGACGAAGTGGCGCGCTACCTCTTCCGCCGTGTTGTGTCATGGGGCCGCAGCAGCAATGTCTTCCTGCGGAACGGCGCCCGCCTCTACCTCGACGTGGGTTCGCATCCGGAATATGCAACTCCCGAATGCGACAACGTGACCGAACTGGTCACGCACGACAAGGCGGGCGAGCGCATTCTCGAAGGTCTGCTCGTCGATGCCGAACGCCGCCTGCACGAGGAGGGAATCGCGGGCGACGTCTACCTCTTCAAGAACAACACCGACTCGGCGGGCAACTCCTACGGCTGCCACGAGAACTATCTGGTGGCCCGGCACGGAGAATTCTCCCGCCTGGCGGACATCCTCATTCCGTTCCTTGTCACGCGGCAGTTGATCTGCGGTGCGGGCAAGGTGCTGCAGACGCCCCGGGGCGCGGTCTACTGCGTGAGTCAGCGGGCCGAGCACATCTGGGAGGGCGTCAGCTCGGCCACGACGCGTTCGCGGCCGATCATCAACACCCGGGACGAGCCGCACGCGGATGCCGAGCGCTACCGCCGGCTGCACGTCATCGTGGGTGACTCGAACATGTCCGAGACGACCATGCTGCTCAAGGTCGGGGCAACCGACCTGGTGCTGCGCATGATCGAGGCGGGCACGGTGATGCGGGATCTGACCCTGGAGAACCCGATCCGGGCCATCCGTGAGGTCAGTCACGACATCACGGGCCAGCGCAAGGTGCGTCTGGCGAGCGGCCGCGAGGCGTCGGCCCTGGAGATCCAGCGGGAGTACTACGACAAGGCGGTGGACTTCGCCGAGCGCCGGGGAATCCGTACCGGCGTGGTGGACCAGGTGCTGGAGCTGTGGGGCCGGACCCTGGACGCGATCGACGCGGAGGACCTGGACCGGATCGGGACCGAGATCGACTGGGTGATGAAGTACCAGTTGATCGAGCGTTACCGGGCCAAGCACAACATGACGATGTCGAATCCGCGGGTGGCTCAGATAGACCTCGCGTATCACGACATCCACCGTCGGCGTGGGCTGTACTACCTGCTGGAGCGCAAGGGGCAGGCGGCGCGGATCTGCAATGACCTGAAGATCTTCGAGGGCAAGTCGGTGCCCCCGCAGACCACGAGGGCGCGGCTGCGCGGGGACTTCATCCGCCGTGCGCAGGAGCAGCGCCGGGACTTCACGGTCGACTGGGTGCATCTGAAGCTGAACGACCAGGCGCAGCGCACGGTGCTGTGCAAGGACCCGTTCCGTTCGGTGGACGACCGGGTGGAGAAGCTCATCGCGGGGATGTAGCGCGCCGGTGGCGGTGCGCACGTAGCGCGATGTGACATCGCACGGATCTGCCCAGGGCCTCGTACGCATCTCGTACGGGGCCCTTGGCACGGCTTAGAGTGGCGACGACCGTCCAGCCGTCTGAGATCTGAGGAACACGTGCGCCGACTTGCCGGCCTGCTTGTCGTACCCCTTCTGCTGCTGTCGACAGCAGCCTGTGGTGACAGCGGCTCCGACTCCGCCCAGATGAAGAACGGGGTGCCCGCGATCACGAAGGGCGCCAAGTTCGGGGAGACGCCCACCCTGTCGAAGGGGACGGGTGAACCGCCCAAGGAACTGAAGGTGGAGACCATCAGCGAGGGCACCGGCCCGGCGCTGAAGAAGGGCGACATCGCCCAGGTCAACTACGTCGGCCAGGTGTGGGACGGCAAGGAGCCGTTCGACGCCAGCTTCGGCAAGGGCAAGCCCTTCGACGTCACCGTGGGTGCCGGCCAGGTCATCAAGGGCTGGGACCAGGGACTCGAGGGCAAGAAGGTCGGCAGCCGTCTGGAGCTGGTGATCCCGCCGGACCTCGGTTACGGCGCCCAGGGTTCGGGCGACAAGATCAAGCCGAACGCCACGCTGGTCTTCGTCGTGGACATCGTCAAGGGCACCAGCGTCCCGGCCTCCGCCAAGGGCAAGGAGGTCGCGCAGGACAACAAGGACCTGCCGAAGATCGGCACGAACACGGACGGCAAGGAAGTCTCCGTGGCCGTCCCGAAGGACGCGACCCCGCCGGCCAAGCTGGTCTCGGACTACGTCCTGGAGAGCGACGGCGCGGTGGTCAAGGACACCGACAGCGTCGTGGTGAAGTTCAACGGGAAGACGTGGAAGGACGACAAGACCTTCGAGAGCACGTACTCCTCGGACACGACGGTGACCTGGCCGATGGATCAGCTTTCGGTCAAGGGTCTGAAGGAGGGCTTGGTCGGCAAGAAGGTCGGCAGCCGCATCCTGCTGGTCATCCCGCCGGAGCAGGGCTTCGGCGACAAGGAGCAGGGCACCATCCCGGCGAACTCGACGCTGGTCTTCAGCCTCGACATCCTCGCGGTGATGTAAGACTGTTCCGGTTGACCGTTTCGTACGTATGAGGAGCAGTTCCGTGAGCGACAAGCTCGAGAAGCCCGAGATCGACTTCCCGGAGGGCGAGGCCCCCAAGGACCTCGTGAAGGAGGACATCTGGGTGGGCGACGGCGCCGAGGCCAAGGCCGGCGACCGGGTCTCCGTCCACTACGTGGGCGTGGCCTTCTCCACCGGCGAGGAGTTCGACGCCTCCTGGAACCGTGGCTCCGCGCTGCAGTTCCAGCTCGGTGTCGGCCAGGTCATCTCCGGCTGGGACCAGGGCGTCCAGGGCATGAAGGTCGGCGGCCGCCGCAAGCTCGTGATCCCCGCGCACCTCGCCTACGGCGACCGTGGCGCGGGCGGCGCGATCGCCCCGGGCGAGACGCTGATCTTCGTCTGCGACCTGGTGAAGGTCGGCTGATCCGGACATCCGCGTTCAGTTGAGGGGCCCCCGCCGTCCGGTGGGGGCCCCTCGCTTTTGCCGGAGACCGCCGGGGCGGTACGGTCAACGGTCACGAGTGTGTACGTCGAGAACGGGGGACAGGCGTCGATGGCGATTGCCAAGGCCGAGCGGCTGATGAATCTGGCGCTGTGTCTGCTGGGGACCCGCCGGCCGCTGAGCAAGCGTGAACTGCGCGGCTCCATCGAGGCCTACATGGAAGCCGGCAACGACGAGTCCTTCAACCGGATGTTCGAGCGGGACAAGGACGATCTGCGCGAGCTCGGTCTGGTCATCGAGACGGTGGAGAACCTGGACGGCGAGACCGGCTACCTGGCCCGCCGTGACAGCAACCGGCTGCCGCCGGTGTCCCTGGACGCCGAGGAGGCCGCCGCCCTGGGGCTGGCGGCCAAGGTCTGGCAGCAGGCCCGGCTCGCCGGTGCGGCCAGCGGCGCCCTGCAGAAGCTGCGCGCGGGCGGGATGCCCGAGGCCGGCGACCCGTACGAGGGCCAGCACAGTGCCATCGAGCCGCGCATCCCGGTCCACGAGGCGGCCTTCGAGCCGCTGATGCTGGCCTGCCGGGACCGCCGGCCGGTGGTCTTCGACTACCGCAAGTCCACCGCCGCCCGGCCCGAGGCACGCCAGGTGGAGCCGTGGGCGCTGGAGTGCTGGCGGGGCCACTGGTACCTGGCCGGATACGACCGCGACCGCGGGGCGGAGCGCGTGTTCCGGCTGTCCCGGATCACCGGCAAGGTCCGCTCCCGCGCGGCCAAGTACACCGCGGAGGTCCCGGACGTGGTGACCGTACGGGAGACCGTGGCGAGCTGGGCCGGGGAGATGGCCGACCGCTCCGCGGTCATCCGGCTGCGGGCCGGCGCGGGCTACCCGCTGCGGGCGAAAGCCACCGCGGTGCGTGAGGGCGGCGACGGCTGGGACGAGCTGGAGATCCCGTACGGGCACGGGCTGGACGCCTGGCTCGTGGAGTTCGGCCCCGATGTCGTGGTGCTGGAGCCCGCCGACCTGCGGGCCGACGTGGTGGACCGGCTCCGCGCGGTCGCCAAGGGCTGACCCGGACACCAGCCGCCCGGAACATCTGTAGCAACGCCCTGAGGGGGAGACGTACCAGCATGGCTGCCAACGCCATCGACCAGACGCGCCGGATGCTGTCCCTGGTGACGTACCTGCGCGAGCGCCCCGGCGCGCACGTCGCCGACGTCGCGCGCGCCTTCGGGATCACCGAGGACGAGCTGATCTCGGACCTCGACGTCCTGCCCATGTGCGGGACCAGCTTCCGCGGCGGGGACCTGCTCGACATCGACACCGACGGGGAGCGCATCTGGTGGCGCAATCCGGACGCCTCGGGGGAGTCCACCGCCGAGCCGCTGCGGCTCGCCGCCGACGAGGCGACCGCGCTGCTGGTGGCCGCGCGCGCCGTGGCCACGCTGCCCGGGCTGCGCGAGAGCGACCGGGACGCGCTGCTGCGGGCCACCGCGAAGCTGGAGACCGCGGCCGGCGAGGTGGCCGGGGCCAGCGCACGGCTGTCGGTGACCTTCGAGTCCGAGGGCGGCGTCTTCGCCGACGTGGACCGGGCCATCTCCGAGCGACGGCGGCTGTGGCTGCGCTACTACTCTCCCGCGCGCGACGAGCTCACCGAGCGCACGGTCGATCCGATCCGGCTCTTCGCGGTGGGCCACACGTACATGGAAGGCTGGTGCCACCTCTCGGAGGCGCGGCGCACCTTCCGGCTCGACCGGGTCGCCGAGATCCGGCTGCTCGACGAGCGGGCCGAACCTCCCGCCATCGAGCCGCGCGACCTGTCCGAGGGGCTGGTGCAGCCGGCGGCCGAGGACCCGGAGGTCGTGGTCGAGGTGGGGCCCGGCGGCCGCTGGGTGGCGGAGTACTACCCGCACGACAGCGCCGAGGAGCTCTCGGAGGGCGGGCTGCGCATCACCCTGCGCAGCCCGGACCCGGCCTCGCTGCGCCGGCTCGCGCTGCGGCTGGGGCGTGAGGGACGGATCGTGGCGCCGGTGGAGCTGGCGGACAGCGCGCGGCAGGCGGCGCGGGAAGCCCTGGCGGGGTACGGGGAACAGGGCTGAGGGGGAGCGCCGAGCGATGTCGCCAACGGCAGGGACACCGGGAACGCCCGGGACATCCGGGGCATCAGGGACATCCGGGGCGCCGGTCGCCTTCAAGGCGGCCTGCCCCGACTGCCGTGCCCGTTTCGAGCTGGACGCGAGCGCCCTGCGCCTGGCCATCGGCGGCAGCCGGCGCGCCACCTTCTACTCCTTCACCTGCCCCGCATGCGGTGCCTCCGTACGCAAACCGGCCGGGGAGCGCATCGTGGAACTGCTGACCGGCGGCGGTGTGAGCACCCTGCGCAGCATCTGAGGCGGCCGGTGGCCTAGGCTCGTCCCATGCTGTGGCCGATGCTCGCAATTGCCCTGGGCTTCCTCGGGCTCGCCGTCCTGTCCGTACTCGCCGTGCGGGTGTTCGTGGAGGTACGGCGGCTGTCGGGCCAGGTCGCGGATGCCAGCCGCCGGATCGCGGACGCCTCGGGTGACCTGGAGCGGGCGGCGGGTGACCTGGAGCAGGCTGCGGGGGACCTGGCGCGCGCGGGCAGGGCCGCACGGCCGTAGCAATGGCGGGGCAACAGTCGTACTGTCGGACCCCCGCGCAAGCGGGGATACCCCCGGGGATTGCCTGGCGTTAACCCCCGGGGGTTACGATCCATGTCAGAGCGGCCGCCGGACCTTTGTCGTCCGGGTCGCCCGGCCACCACAACCAGCCGTTTCGGTGAGAAGGAAGACACACATGATCGGCAATATGAAGCCCCTTGAACTCCTTCTGATCATCGCTGTCATCGTGCTGCTGTTCGGCGCCAAGAAGCTTCCCGACATGGCCCGCTCGCTCGGCAAGTCGGCCCGCATCCTCAAGAGCGAGGCCAAGGCGATGAAGAAGGACGGCGAGGCCGACGACGTCGTCGTCGTGCCCCCGGTCGTCGCCGACGCCGCGCCGCAGCAGCCGGTCGTCGCCCCGCGCACCATCCAGGCCGCGCCCGGTGACGTCACCAGCGCCCGCCCGGTGAGCGAGCCGAACCACACCACGCAAGGCTGATCACCGGTCACACCGGTCATCTGCAACGAGACAAGGGACGTGGGTTGCTCAAGTCTGCCCGGAAGCAGGGGAAAGCGGACAAGGACGCCGAAGGGCGGATGCCACTTGTCGAGCACCTGCGTGAGCTGAGAAACCGTCTGCTGAAGTCGGTCCTGGCGATCCTCGTGGTCACCATCGTCGCGGCCGTCTACTACCGGCCGATCATCGACTTCCTGCTGGAGCCCATGCTCAGCTCCGTCGGATGTGTGGGCGGCGCGACGGTCCAGCGCGACGGCGCGCCCTGCGCCGAGATGACCACCAGCGGCCTGACCGCGCCGTTCTCCATCGCGCTGAAGGTCGGCCTCTCCGCCGGCATCGTGCTCTCCGCCCCGGTCTGGCTCTACCAGCTGTGGGCGTTCGCCGCGCCCGGCCTGCACAAGAACGAGAAGAAGTACGCGCTGAGCTTCGTGGCGGTCGGCGCGCCGCTGTTCCTGACCGGCGCCGTGCTCGCGTACAAGATCCTGCCCCAGACGGCGGAGATCCTCCTCGGCTTCACACCCGACCACGTCAAGAACCTGCTGCCGGTCGACGACTACCTCGACCTGGTCACCCGCATGGTCGTGGTCTTCGGCATCGCCTTCGAGCTGCCGCTGATGCTGGTGCTGCTGAACTTCACCGGGGTCCTGAGCGCCAAGCGCCTCGGCAGCTGGTGGCGCGCCATGGTCCTCGGCATCACCATCTTCGCCGCCTTCGCGACGCCCACCGGTGACCCGGTCACCATGCTGACGCTGGCCTCCCCGATCGTGGCGCTGTACTTCATCGCGCTGGGGGTCTGCCTCCTCAACGACCGCAGGCGCAAGAACAACAACCCCGACGCGGACCTCGACGACGACGAGGCCTCTTCGCTGGACCTCACCCCGGCCCCCCTCGACGAGGTCGAGACGGTCCCGGCGCCGAGCGCCCTGCCCGAGCAGGCCGACGGGGGCCGGCACCGGATCAACGGTTACGACGACGCGACCTGACAGGTACATTCCGGTGGGTGACCGCTGAGATCACCCTCTTCGTCAATCCCACCGCGGGACGCGGCCGGGGCGCGCACGCCGCGCAGCCGGCCGCTTCCGCGCTGCGGGCCGCAGGCTTCGCCGTACGGACGGTCGTCGGCGCCGACGCCGAGGACGCGCTGGCCCGGCTGCGCATCGCCGTCCGCGAGGGCACGGGCGCGGTGATCGCGGTCGGCGGCGACGGCATGGTCTCCCTCGCGCTGCAGGCGCTGGCCGGGACGCTGGTGCCGCTCGGAGTGGTCGCGGTGGGCACCGGCAACGACTTCGCCCGCTCGCTGGGCCTGCCCGTACGGGACCCCGCGCAGGCGGGCCGGCTCGCCGCCGAGGCCCTCAAGCAGAGCCGGATCCGGGAGATCGACCTGGGGCGCGCGGCCGGCAAGTGGTACGGGACCGTGCTGTGCTCCGGCTTCGACTCGCGGGTCAACGACCGCGGCAACCGGATGCGGCTGCCGGCGGGGCGCTTCAAGTACGACCTGGCGATGGTCGCGGAGCTGGCCGCCTTCAAGCCCTTCCCGTACCGGATCACCCTGGACGGCGGCCCGGTGATCGAGACCGAGGCCACGCTGGTGGCCGTCGGCAACGGGTCCTCCTACGGCGGCGGGATGCGCATCTGCGCCGACGCCGTCCCCGACGACGGACTCTTCGACGTCACGGTCGTCGGCGACTGCAGCCGCGCCACCCTCCTCAAGGTCTTCCCGCAGGTCTACAAGGGGACCCACCTCAGCCACCCGAAGGTCAGCGTGTACCGGGCGGCGAAGGTGACCCTGGAGGCCGCCGGGATCACCGCCTACGCGGACGGCGAACCGCTCGGGCCGCTGCCGGTGACCGCCGAGTGCGTACCCGCCGCGGTCCGGCTGCTGACGTAGCCGCCCACTTAAATGATCGCGACTGTTGTCAGGGGTGACGGGTAGGCTCGATACCAAGATGACCGAAGAACTCTCCCCCGCCGAGCGGTACGCCGCTGCCCGGATCCGCGCCGCCGAAGAAGCCACCGCCCTGGCTCCCTTCCGCGAGCTGTACGAATTCGACCTGGACCCCTATCAGGTCGAGGCCTGCAAGGCACTGGAGGCCGACAAGGGCGTGCTGGTCGCCGCCCCGACCGGCTCGGGCAAGACGATCGTCGGCGAGTTCGCCGTGCACCTCGCCCTCCAACAGGGCCGCAAATGCTTCTACACGACGCCCATCAAGGCCCTGTCGAACCAGAAGTACGCGGACCTCGTCAAGCGCTACGGCGCCGACAAGGTGGGCCTGCTGACGGGCGACAACAGCGTCAACTCCGAGGCGCCCGTGGTCGTGATGACCACCGAGGTGCTGCGCAACATGCTGTACGCGGGCTCGCAGTCGCTGCGCGGCCTGGGCTACGTCGTGATGGACGAGGTGCACTACCTCTCCGACCGGTTCCGCGGAGCCGTCTGGGAGGAAGTCATCATTCACCTCCCCGCTTCGGTGACCCTGGTCTCGCTGTCCGCCACCGTGTCCAACGCCGAGGAGTTCGGCGACTGGCTGGACACCGTGCGCGGCGACACCGCGGTGATCGTCTCCGAGGAGCGGCCCGTACCGCTGTGGCAGCACGTCATGGCGGGCCGGCGGATCTACGACCTCTTCGAGGAGGAGTCCGACCACGGCGGCCGCGGCTCCGCCCGCCGGGAGGTCAACCCCGACCTGCTGCGCATGGCGCGCGAGGAGAACAGCCGCACCTACAACCCGAAGGACCGGCGGCGCGGCAAGATGGTCCGCGAGGCCGACCGCGAGCGCGAGCGGCGCTCC
This sequence comes from Streptomyces sp. NPDC060028, assembly GCF_042736725.1. Lineage (NCBI taxonomy): Bacteria > Bacillati > Actinomycetota > Actinomycetes > Kitasatosporales > Streptomycetaceae > Streptomyces > Streptomyces sp. NPDC060028. Next base: position 22,856 of record NZ_JBHWVJ010000061.1, read on the forward strand.
CGCAGCCGGATCTGGACCCCGGGCCGTCCCGAGGTCATCGCCCGCCTCGACAACGACGGGCTGCTGCCCGCCATCAACTTCATCTTCAGCCGGGCCGGCTGCGAGGCCGCCGTCCAGCAGTGCCTGTTCGCGGGCCTGCGCCTCAATGACGACACCGCCCGGCTGAAGGTCCGTGAGATCGTCGAGGAGCGGACCGCCTCCATCCCCACCGAGGACCTGCACGTCCTGGGCTACTACGAGTGGCTCGAAGGGCTGGAGCGGGGCATCGCCGCGCACCACGCGGGCATGCTGCCCACCTTCAAGGAGGTCGTCGAGGAGCTGTTCGTACGGGGCCTGGTGAAGGCCGTCTTCGCCACCGAGACCCTGGCGCTGGGCATCAACATGCCCGCGCGCACGGTGATCCTGGAGAAGCTGGTCAAGTGGAACGGCGAGCAGCACGCCGACATCACCCCCGGGGAGTACACGCAGCTCACCGGCCGGGCCGGGCGGCGCGGCATCGACGTCGAGGGACACGCGGTCGTGCTGTGGCAGCGCGGCATGGACCCGGCGGCGCTCGCCGGGCTCGCGGGCACCCGTACCTATCCGCTGCGCTCCAGCTTCAAGCCCTCGTACAACATGGCCGTCAACCTCGTGCAGCAGTTCGGGCGGCACCGCTCGCGCGAGCTGCTGGAGACCTCCTTCGCGCAGTTCCAGGCCGACCGCTCGGTGGTCGGGATCTCGCGGCAGGTGCAGCGCAACGAGGAGGGCCTGGAGGGCTACCGGGAGGGCATGACCTGCCACCTCGGCGATTTCGAGGAGTACGCGCGGCTGCGCCGCGACCTCAAGGACCGCGAGACCGACCTGGCCAAGCAGGGCGCGGCGCAGCGGCGGGCCCAGGCGGCCGGTTCGCTGGAGAAGCTCAAGCCGGGCGACATCATCCACGTCCCGACGGGCAAGTTCGCCGGGCTCGCCCTGGTCCTGGACCCGGGCGTGCCGGCCGGGCGGTCCAACGGGCACCGCGGGCACGAGTACACCGAGGGTCCTCGTCCGCTGGTGCTCACCGTGGAGCGGCAGGTCAAGCGGCTCGCCGCGATCGACTTCCCGGTCCCCGTCGAGGCCATCGACCGGATGCGGGTCCCCAAGACCTTCAACGCCCGTTCGCCGCAGTCCCGTCGGGACCTGGCCTCCCAGCTGCGCGCCAAGGCCGGGCACGTCGCGCCCGACCGGCACAAGCGGGGCCGGGCCGCGGCGGCCGACGACCGCGAGATCACCCGGCTGCGCGCCGCACTGCGGGCGCACCCCTGCCACGGCTGCGACGAGCGCGAGGACCACGCCCGCTGGGCGGAGCGCTACCACCGCCTGCAGCGCGACACGCAGCAGCTGGAGCGGCGCATCGAGGGCCGGACGAACACCATCGCCCGCACCTTCGACCGGATCCACGCGCTGCTGACGGAGCTGGACTACCTGCGCGAGGACGCGGTCACCGAGCACGGCCGGCGCCTGGCCCGGCTGTACGGCGAGCTCGACCTGCTGGCCTCGGAGTGCCTGCGCGCCGGGGTCTGGGAGGGCCTGAGCCCGGCCGAACTGGCCGCCTGCGTCTCGGCGCTGGTCTTCGAGGCACGCCAGTCGGACGACGCGGTCGCGCCGAAGGTTCCGGGCGGCGCGGCGAAGGCGGCGCTCGGCGAGATGGTCCGCATCTGGGGCCGGCTCGACGCGCTGGAGGAGGAGCACCGCATCAACCAGGCGGAGGGCGTGGGCCAGCGCGAGCCGGACCTCGGCTTCGCGTGGGCGGCGTACCAGTGGGCTTCCGACAAGAGCCTGGACGAGGTGCTGCGCGAGGCGGAGATGCCGGCCGGTGACTTCGTGCGCTGGTGCAAGCAGGTCATCGACGTGCTGGGTCAGGTGGCCGCGGCGGCGCCGTCGTCCTCCGCTCCGCCGTCCTCGGAGGGCGGCAGCACGGTGGCGCGAAATGCCCGTAAGGCCGTGGACGCGCTACTTCGGGGCGTAGTGGCCTACAGCTCGGTCGGCTAGGGGTTTTTGGGGCTTCCTCCGAAAGTTGGGTTGGCCGGATCTCATCTCTTGCCATGATCGATTCGGCGTGCGCTGTGCGACGATCGGCGCATGAGTGGCGGAGCGGGAGAGGGTGCGAGACGGGTCGGTCGGCCGCGCGCCGATCAGCTGAGGCCGGACAGCGGCCGGCCGCCGCGCGAGGAACTCCTCTGTGCGGCGGCCGAGTTGTTCACCGTCCAGGGGTACGCGGCCACCACCACACGGGCGGTGGCCGAACGGGCCGGGATGCGCCAGGCCACGATGTACCACTACTTCGGCGGCAAGGAGGAACTCCTCGCCGAACTCCTGGAGTCCACGGTCGCCCCCTCGCTGGTGCTGGCCGGGCGGCTGCTGGCCGATGCGGACCGCCCCGCGGACGAGCGGCTCTGGGAGCTGTGCCGTTCCGATGTGCTGCTGCTGTGCGGGGGCCCGTACAACCTGGGCGCGCTCTATCTCCTGCCCGAGGTGGGCGGCTCGCGGTTCACCCGCTTCCGCCGGATGCGCCTCGAACTCAGGGACGCCTACCGTGCCTTGCTCGACAGCACCGCCGTCGGGGCCGAACTGTCGGGGGACAAGGCCGGGCTGGCGCTGCGCAACGACCTCGTCTTCGGGCTCATCGAAGGCGTCATGCTGATCCACCGCGCCGACCCGGCGCGACCGGTGGCCGCCTTCGCGGAGGCCACCGCCGACGCGGCGCTGCGGATCGCGGGCGTGGGCCGGCCTCAGTCTTCCCCCTGACCGGCTTCCCAGGCCTCCGGGTCGTGCCACGCCTGCAGGGCGCGGCCGCTCTCGAAACGGTGCGCCGCCCCGGTGACGGGATCGGTGAACTCCAGCACCTTGGCCAGCAGTTGCAGCGGACGGCGGTAGTCGTCCGGCGCCGGATCGGTGACCTGCGGATACACCGGGTCGCCGAGGATCGGCAGGCCCAGACTGTTCATGTGCACCCGCAGCTGGTGGGTGCGACCGGTGTGCGGGGTCAGCCGGTAGCGCCCCAAGCCGCCGCGGGACTCGACGAGTTCCACCACGCTCTCGGCATTCGGCTCCGCGTCCGGGACCTCCACGGCGGCGATGACCCCGCGGAGCTTCTCGATGTGGCTGCGCACCGTACGCGGCAGGTCGAGCCCCGGATCCAGGGGCGCGAGCGCCTCGTACTCCTTGCGGATCCGCCGCTCCTGGAACAGCGTCTGGTACGCGCCGCGGTCCTCGGGGCGGATGCTGAACATCACCAGTCCGGCGGTCAGCCGGTCCAGGCGGTGCGCCGGGCTGAGCTCGGGCAGGTCCAGCTCCTCGCGCAGCCGCGCCAGGGCAGTCTGGAACACGTGGCTGCCGCGCGGGGTGGTGGCCAGGAAGTGCGGCTTGTCCACCACGAGCAGATGCCCGTCGCGGTGGACGACACGGATCGGGAACGGCACGCGCGGCTCGGGCGGCATGTCCCGGTGGAACCACAGGTAGGCACCCGGCTCGTACGGGTCCCGCGCCCCCAGCACCCGGCCGCCCGCCCCGAGCACCCGGCCCGTGGCCAGCAGGTGGGCCATGGACTCGGCGCCGCGGGTGCCCGCGTAGCGCGCGGTGAGCCAGGTGCCGAGATCGGGCCAGGTCCCCTGGGGGTCGCCGGGGAGCCGCAGGCGGACGGGGTCGATGCCGGCGATCTGGGGGAGGGGCGAGTCGGGGGCCCGCTTGTGGCGTTTCATCGGGACCAGGCTATGCGGCTACTCCTGGGTGAAGGTGCCCAGGTGGTTGCCGTCCAGGTACTCCACGCGGACCGTGCCGTCGGAGAAGAACACCCCGGTGCGGCCCACCGCGTTCTCGCCGGAGGTCTCGAAGCTGAAGGTGTTCCCGTCGTAGTGGGTGAGCGGGAAGCGCATCGGCTTCGGGCCGAGGGCGAGGGTGAGGGCGCCGCCGGGGCCCGCCGTCACGGTGAGCCTGCCGTAGTAGGGGTTGTCGTAGGTCCCGGTGTACGCCGAGTCGTCCTGGGCCGGCTTCGCGCCCGACGGCGGATGCGCATAGTCGGTGGGGGAGCGGCCCGCCGTCTCCATCTGCGCGTAGGCGGCGCCGGCCAGGGCCAGCCAGTCGGTGCCCGGCTTGCCGTGCTCGGCCGTGTCGAAGAAGTCCAGGGCCACCGCGTCGGCGAGACCGACCGGGGCGCCGTTGGTCAGCACGACGATGCCGAGCCGTTCCAGCGGGAGCATCGTGACGTTGGTGTTGGCGCCGAGCTGGAAGGCCCCGGAGTGGCTCAGGCGCAGCCGGCCGGCGTCGTCGTAGGAGACGTTCCAGCCGAGCCCGTAGAAGGTGGGGCGGCCGCCGGTTCCGGTGGGCGGCTGCGAGACGATCTCGGGCAGGTGCGTACGGGCCAGGGTGTCCGCAGGGACGATCTGCTTCCCGTCGAGGGAGCCGCCGCCGAGCTGGAGCCGCATCCAGCGGGACAGGTCGCGGGCGGTGGAGCTGACACCGCCGGCCGGTGCCTGCGCGTCGGGATCGCGGACGAAGCGGGGGCTCCACGTGCCGTCGGGGTTCTTCACGTGGGTGGCGGCGTGGTCGGCGGCCTGCTCGAAGGCGGAGAACCGGGTGCTCGTACGGGTCATGCCGGCGGGCTTGAAGAGGGTGTCCTCGCTGAGCTTCTGCCAGCTCGTGCCCTTGGCCCTGGCGACGGCCTCGGCGGCGGCGGTGAAGCCGAAGTTGGTGTACGCGTAGCTCGCGCGGAACGGGGCCAGGGGCTCCAGGCGCAGGTGGTCGAGGACGTACGACTGGTCGTAGCCCAGGTCCTCCAAGAGGTCGCCGGCGTGGTCGGGCAGGCCGCTGCGGTGGGAGAACAGGTCGGCGGTGGCGACGTGATCGGTGACCCACGGGTCCTTGAGGGCGAAGCCGGGCAGCGCGGTGTGGCGGTCCCACTCGTCGGGGGTGGTGAGGGCGGCGGCCACGACCGTGGAGGAGACCGGCTTGGAGAGCGAGGCGATCTGGAAGACGGTGTCGGGGTCGACCTTGGCGCGCTCGCCGGTGCGGCGCAGTCCGAAGCCCTTGAGGTAGACCACCTTGTCGTCGTGGACGACCGCGACGGAGACGCCGGGGACGCCGGTGCGGGTCATCATGTCCGTGACGGTCGTGTCGATGCGGGTCACTGCCGTGTCGACCTGGGCGTCGGTGATCTGGGGCTTCGGGGCGGGCGGAGGGGAGGGGGCGGCCGTTGCCGTTGCCGTTGCCGCGGCCAGTAGGACGGCGGCGCCGGCCGAGCCGATGACGCGGACCGTGCGCATGGGGTCCATTGTCCCGCCGGACGGGCGAACGCGCGCGTTCCGTCCCGGTGGTGCGGCGCACATCCCGGGCTGCGCCCGGGCCCCTGGGGCTCCGCCCCAGACCCCGCGCCTCAAACGCCGGCGGGGCTGGATTTTGCCCGGCGGGCCCTGGATTGCCCGGTGAGGCTGGATTGCGCGGTGGGGCTGGATTGCGCGGTGGGGCTGGAACGCCCGGCGGCGCTGGATTGCCCGGTGGGGCTGATTTCCGCGCGGCGGGGCTGGGGCTTGCCCGGGGGCTTGGGGCGGTGGGGTCAGGCGGCTGCGCGGTGTTCCTGTTCGGCTTCGACCGCGGCGTTCCAGTCGCGCTTTATCGCGCGCCAGCCCTCGTCCGTTTCGCCCAGGCGCCAGTAGCCCGAGATGGACAGGCGCTCGCGGGGGATGCCGCGTTCCACGCGCAGGTGGCGGCGGAGCTCCTTGACGAAGCCCGCCTCGCCGTGGACGAAGGCGTGCACGTCCGCGGAGGGGAACCGCAGCGAGGTCACGGCCTCCACCAGGGCCTCGCCGATCGGGCGGGCGCCGCGGTGGATCCAGACCGGGACGATGCCGCACGGGGTGGCGATCTTCTGCTCGTCGTCCGGGCCCTCGACCTCCACGAAGGCGTGCACCTGAGCCCCGACCGGCATCCGATCCATCGCCGCGCCGATCGCCGGCAACGCGCTCTCGTCGCCGACCAGGAGGTGCCAGCCGGCCTTCGGCTCCGGGGCGTAGCCCCCGCCCGGGCCGAGGAAGCGTACGACTTCCCCCGGCTGGACGCGGGCCGCCCAGGGACCGGCCAGGCCCTCGTCCCCGTGCACGACGAAGTCCAGGGTCAGCTCCCGGTGGGCCGGGTCCCAGCAGCGCACGGTGTACGCCCGCTGGCGCGGCCACTGCTCGCGCGGGTGCGCCGAGCGGATCTGCTCCAGGTTCCAGGGCTCGGCGTAGCGGACGCCGTCGGCGGCGAAGAGCAGCTTGACGTAGTGGTCGGTGAACTCGCCGGCGCCGAAGCCGGCCAGCCCTTCACCGCCCAGCACGATCCGCACCATGTGCGGCGTCAACCGCTCGGTGCGCACGACGACTGCGGTGCCGACTGTACGGGCGCGTCCTTCTGCCACGGCGTCTCCCCTGACTCCCCAGAAACTTAGGATTACCTAAGTTAGCATCTCAGGGGCGCAGTGCGCTGCTCAGGCGCGACACAGCTCCGGTCAGACCCCACCGGCGCGCAAGAGCGTCCACCAGTTCCGGCTGCGCCGCGGCCGCGGGCAGGGCCGCGTCGAAGTCCGGCAGCGGGACGTCCGAGGCCACCTGGACCACCTTCGGGGCCACCGCCAGATAGGGCCGGGACTCGTCCAGCCGCTTGCGCTGGGTGGGGGTGAGCTTCGACTTCGGGTCGTCGATCGCGGCGAGGATCCCGGCCAGGGTGCCGTACGCGTCGAGGAGCTTGGCCGCCGTCTTCTCGCCGATGCCCGGGACGCCCGGGAGGCCGTCGCTGGGGTCGCCGCGCAGCAGCGCCAGGTCCGCGTAGCCGGGGCCGTCCACCCCGTACTTCTCGCGCAGCCAGGCCTCGTCCGTCATCTGCAGGGTGCCGACCCCCTTGAGCGGGTACAGCACGCGCCGCTCCTTGGCGTCGTCCACCAGCTGGTAGAGGTCCCGGTCGCCCGTGACGATGTCCACCGGACCGGTGGCGCGGGCCGTGAGCGTGCCGATCACGTCGTCCGCCTCGTACCCGGCGACCCCCACGCGGGCGATGCCGAACGCGTCCAGGGCCGCCTCGATGATCGGCACCTGCGGGGCCAGGGTGTCCGGGGTCTCCTCCAGGTCCGGGCCGGTGGCGGTCTCCTCGGCGACCCGGTGGGCCTTGTACGAGGGGATCAGCTCGACCCGCCAGTGCGGCCGCCAGTCGGCGTCCATGCACGCCACCAGATCGTCCGGCCGGTGGTCCTGCACCAGGCGCCCGATGAAGTCCAGCAGCCCGCGCACGGCGTTGACCGGGGTGCCGTCGGGGGCCTTCACGGAGTCCGGCACACCGAAGTACGCGCGGTAGTAGAGCGAGGCGGTGTCCAGGAGCATCAGGCGTCGTGTCGTCGTCACGACCACGATGATGCCGCACCCGCCGGACCCAGGGCCGCCGGGGAAACGCTCGATGCGCGGTGGGCGGGTCACCTCGTGCACGCGAAACCGGGGGCGGTAGCTGCGTAAGGTGCTTACAGCACACCCATGTGCGACGGACAAGGGGAGGGCAGCCCCGACATGAACGACAGGGACGGCACGCAGGACCTGTACCCAGCGGACGGCAAGAGCGACCGGAACGACAGGGACGACAAGCACAAGGACGCCAAGGAACCGCTCCGGGTGGGCGTGGCCGTGCGCAAGCGACGCCGCGCGCTGCACCTGACGCTCGCCGCCGTGTCGGCGCGCAGCGGCCTGTCGGTGCCCTTCCTGAGCCAGATAGAGAACGAGCGGGCCCGGCCCAGCATGCGGTCCCTGGAGCGGGTCGCGGACGCGCTGGAGACCACTGCCGTCGAGCTGCTGGCCGCCTCCGACACCGCGCGCACGGTCGACCTCGTACGGGCCGGCGACGACTCCGGGCTCACCCCGGTCCCGGGCGTACGGCCCCTCGTGCGCGGGCACCACCAACTGCACGCACTGGAGTTCACCGGGGACCAGGACGCGGGCCGCGAGTACCAGCACCGCAACGACGAGCTGATGTACGTGGTCTGCGGCGCGTGCCAGGTGGAGGCCGAGGGGCGGGCGTACCGGCTGGAGAGCGGCGACGCGCTGTTCCTCTCCGGCGGCGTACGGCACCGGTGGCGGGCCGTCACCGAGGACACCCGGATCCTCGTCGTCGCGGTCGGCGACCACATCCACGCGACCTCCGAACCGCCGGCGCCGGGGCGCTGAGCCGGATGCGGGTCGTCTCGCTGGTGCCGTCGCTGACCGAGGCGGTGGCGGTGAGCGCGCCCGGGCTGCTGGTCGGGGTGACCGACTGGTGCACGCATCCCGCGGACCTCGGGGACGCGGCGCGGATCGGGGGCACGAAGAATCCCGACGTACGCCGGATCGCGCGGCTGCGCCCGGACCTGGTGATCGCCAACGAGGAGGAGAACCGGGCCCCGGACCTGGCGGAGCTGCGGGCGGCCGGGGTGGAGGTGCTGGTCACCGAGGTACGCGGGCTGCCGCAGGCGCTGAGCGAGCTGGACCGGGTACTGGTGGGAGCCCTGGGGCTGAAGCGGCCCGAGTGGCTGGACCGGGCCGAGGCCGCCTGGGCGGACGTACGGCCCGTGGCGCCCGGCGCGGGGCGTACGGCCTTCGTGCCGGTGTGGCGCAGGCCGTGGATGGTGCTGGGCCGGGACACCTTCGCGGGCGATCTGCTGGACCGGCTGGGGGTGCGCAACGCGTACGCCGGGCACGCGGAGCGCTACCCGCGCGTGCCCGTCGAGGAGCTGGCCGCCGCCGACTGCGATCTGGTGGTGCTCCCCGACGAGCCGTACCGCTTCACGGAGTCCGACGGCCCGGAGGCGTTCGCGCCCCTGCCGGCGGCGCTGGTCAGTGGCCGCCACCTGACCTGGTACGGGCCTTCGCTGGCACGGGCCCCGGCGGTGCTGGGGGCCGCCTTGCGCGCGGCGCGGTGAACCTTTCCGGCCATAGCACTAGCGGGGTGCGGCCAGGAGGCGGCCGGAGAAGAGGCCGCGCAGGGTGTGGGTCGCGGCCAGGACCCAGGCGGTGAGCAGGGCCAGGAACAGTGCGGCGGCCAGCCAGGCGAAGGCGGTCAGCCCGGTGTGGTGGGCCAGGCCGGTGGCGCCGGTGACGCAGGTGCCGACGGGGAAGGTCAGGGCCCACCAGGTCATGGCGAACCCCATGCCGCCCCGGGCGGCCCGGACCAGCATCGCGACGGCCAGCGCCAGCCACAGCAGGGCGAATCCCATCACGGGGACTCCGTAGACGACCGCGAAGGCGCCGAACGCACCGGCGTAGGGGGCCGCGATCGACCGGGGCGCCATGTCGGCGAGCTGGTTGACGGCGGTGGTCGACTGCCCGAGGGGGCCCAGGACCAGGAACAGGGTCGGGGTGAGCGCCAGGGGCAGGGGCCCGTGCATGATCAGGCGGCCGAAGACCAGGGGGAGCATCAGCAGGGTGGCGAGCAGGCTGATGCCGAACATGGCGTAGCAGGCGAGCAGCAAGGCCTCGCGGGGCTGCCCCGAGGGCAGGTGGGGTATCAGCAGCGGGCCGACGGCGGCGGAGACCATGGGGGCGACCAGGGGGAGCAGCCAGACCGGGGTGGCCTGCCGGGGCTCGACCTTGTGGCGGACCACCATCAGGTAGGGCACGACGACGGCCATGAGCAGTCCGATCGCGGTGCCGACGGTGAAGAGGACCGCGTCCGCGGCGACGGCGGCCCGGACCCCGATCAGGTCCTTGCCGACGATCATGGTGCCGCCGCCGACGGCCAGCAGGGCCATCGCGAGGCATCCGTAGAAGGGGGCCACGGCGGGGTCGAGGAGATGGGCGCGGGCCTGATCGCGGTGGTGGAGCCAGTGCCCGGCGCGGGCGGTGAGCAGGACGGCGAGGGCGGCGGCGGACAGGGCCCAGAGAATCAGGCAGGCCACGCGCTGGCCGGGGAGCTGGTACGGGAGGGTCGCGCCGGCGTTCGCGATGATCGCCGTGCCCATGACGGAGGCGTACCAGTTGGGGCCGAGGTGGCGCAGCGCCGGTGCCTTGTGGGCGGGGGCGGCGGCGGTCTCGGGGGCCGCGGCGGGGGTGGTGTCGGATCGAACCAGGGTGGTGGCCATGGCTCCAGGGTTCCGCCGGGGCGGGCCGGGTGGCAGAGGTCATCTTCCTATGAGGGCATAAACTGCACTTATGGGTAATGAGGAGTGGGCGTCGCAGGTTCCGCTGGCGCACCGGGTACCGGATCTGGGCGCGCTGGAACTGCTGCTCGCGGTCGCGCGGATCGGCAGCCTGAGCGGCGCGGCCCGGCGCCTGGGCATCACCCAGCCCGCGGCGAGCAGCCGGATCCGCGCGATGGAGACCCGGCTGGGGGTGGCGCTGGTGGACCGTTCCCCGCGCGGCTCCACGCTCACCGCGGAGGGCGCGCTGGTCACGGACTGGGCGCGGCGGGTGGTGGAGGCGGCGGAAGCCTTCGACGCCGGTGCGCAGGCGCTGCGCGGGCGGCGCGACTCGCGGCTGCGGGTGGCGGCCAGCATGACCATCGCGGAGTACCTGTTGCCCGGGTGGCTGATCGCGCTGCGCGGGCAGCGGCCCGGGACGGCGGTGTCGCTGCACGCCGGGAACTCGGCGGTGGTGGCGCAGCGGGTCCTGGCCCACGAGGCGGACCTCGGCTTCGTGGAGGGGCTGACGGTGCCGGAGGGGCTGGACTCGGCGGTCATCGCACAGGATCGGCTGGTGGTGGCGGTGGCGTCGGGGCACCCGTGGGCGCGGCGGGCGAAGGGCGTGGAGGCGGCGGAGCTGGCGTCGACGCCGCTGATCCTGCGGGAGCGGGGGTCGGGGACGCGGCAGGTGCTGGACGCGGCGCTGGCCGGGTGCGGGGGTGTGGCGGAGCCGCTGCTGGAGCTGGCGTCGACCACGGCCGTCAAGGCGGCGGCGCTGAGCGGGGCGGGGCCGTGCGTGCTGTCGGAGCTGGCGGTGGGGGACGAGTTGGCGGGGCGGCGGCTGGTGGCCGTGCCGGTGGTCGGGGCGGCGCTGGACCGGGCCCTGCGGGCCGTCTGGCCGACGGGCTCCCGGCCGGCGGGCCCGGCGCGTGACCTGCTGTCCCTGACGCGCCGGGTCCCGTAGCACCGGTCGGCCCGCGCCGCCGCTGGGGCTCCGCCCAGCCCCGTGACGCCGTTCGCCCGCGCCGCCGCTGCCGGGGCTCCGCCCCGGACCCTGGGCCTCAAACGCCGGCGAGGCTGGATTTGGGCTGATGCCGCCTCTTGACGGGCTGATTGCCTGCAGGGCGATTGCAGCCCCGCCGACGTTTGAGCCCCGGGGGTTACGACACCAGGACCGTCGTGCGTGCGGTGGCCGCGGAGACGAGGGACGACATCACGCGGGTGTCCTTGTCCCGTTCCGGGTGCCACTGGACGCCCACGACCCACCGCGCCGGGTCCGCGAGTTCGATCGCCTCCACCGTCCCGTCGACCGCCTGGGCCGAGACGATCAGGTCGCGGCCCAGGCGGTCCACCGCCTGGTGGTGGTACGTCGGGACCTCCGCCTCCTCCGCCACCAGCGCCGCGTACCGCGTGCCCGGCACCGGCCGCACCGGGTGCCAGGAGGTGACGCCCGGGGCGTCCACGTGCCCGTCGATGTGCTGGTGCAGCGTCCCGCCCAGGGCCACGTTCAGCGCCTGCATGCCCCGGCAGATCCCCAGCAGCGGCATGCCGGAGGCGAGCGCCGCCCCGATCAGCGCCAGTTCCCAGTGGTCGCGGACCGTGGCGGGCGCTCCCGTACGGGGGTCGCGGGCGGCGCCGTAGTGGAGCGGGTCCACGTCGGGCCCGCCCGCGACGACCAGGCCGTCCAGCCGGCTCAGCACCTCCGCCGCCCTGCCGGGTTCGTCCGGCGGCAGCAGCACGGCCGCGCCGCCCGCCGCCTGGACGAGTTCGTAGTACCCGGTGGGGACGAGGGCGGTGGGAAGGTCCCACACCCCGTAGCGGGTGGACGCTTCCACGTAGGTGGAGATGCCGATGAGCGGCCTGTGCACGGTTGATACCTCCAGAGGGTGGATCGGGGCAAGGATTTCAGTCGCGGGACAGTTCCGCCTCCGCTTCCGCGAGAGCCGCGAACTCCTCCTCCGGCGCGGAGGCCACCAGGTGGTGCCGACTGTAGATCGCGAAGTAGGCGAGGGCGACGGCGTACACGGCCAGTGCGATGAATGCCGCGTCCTTGTCCACCAGGAAGGTGGCGACCAGGGCCGACAGGGCGAGTACGAAGGCCACCGAAGAGGTGGCGATCCCGCCCGGGGTGCGGTACGGCCGCTCCAGGTTCGGCTCGCGGCGGCGCAGGACGATGTGGGAGAGGGCCATCAGGGCGTAGCTGATGGTCGCGCCGAAGACCGCGATGTTCAGCATGCGCGGGCCGTTGCCGGTGGCGGCGGCCAGGGCGAAGCCGATCGCGCCGGGGATCAGCAGGCCCAGGTACGGGGCCTTGCGCTGGGAGGTCAGTGAGAGGAAGCGCGGCAGGTAGCCCGCCCGGGACAGGGCGAACAGCTGGCGCGAACCGGCGTAGATGAGGGAGAAGAAGGAGGCCACCAGCCCGGCGAGACCGGCGTAATTGACGAAGGTCTTCAGCCAGGAGAGGCCGGGGTTGCCCTCCAGGGCGACGACCAGCGGGTTGCCCGCGTCCTTGATGGCGTCGGCGCCCCGCGCCCCGGTCGAGGCGAGGAAGGTGATCAGCGCGAGCAGGATCAGGATGCCCATCGAGATCGACAGGGCGCGCGGCATGGAGCGCACCGGGTCCTTGGCCTCCTCGGCCGCCAGCGGCACGCCCTCGACGCCGAGGAAGAACCACATGCCGAAGGGGAACGCGGCCCAGATGCCGAGGATTCCCAGCGGCAGCCAGGAGCCCGAGCCGAAGGCGGTGGTGTCCACGGCGATGTCGTCGAGGTGGCCCGCGTCGAACTCGGTGAACGCGCCGAGCGCGAAGACGATCAGCGCGATCACGGCGATGGCGGTGACGACGAGGGAGAAGCGCAGGGCCTCGCCGACCCCCCAGAGGTGGATGCCGATGAAGATCGCGAAGCAGGCGAGGTAGACGGGCCAGCCGGAGGCGAGGCCGAAGAGGTCGAGGGACTCGACGTAGTCGCCGATGAAGATGGCGATGGCGGCGGGGGCGAGGATGTACTCGATGAGGATGGCGGTGCCGGTGAGGAAACCGCCCCAGGTGCCCAGCGCCCGGCGGGCGAAGCCGTAGCCGCCGCCGGCGGTCGGCAGGATCGCCGACAGCTCCGCGAGGGAGAAGACGAGGCAGGCGTACATCGCGCCCATCAGGGCGGTGGCGATGGCGAGCCCGCCGAAACCGCCCTGGGCGAGGCCGACGTTCCAGCCGGAGAAGTCTCCGGAGACGACGTACGCGACGCCGAGGCCGGTGAGCAGCAGCCAGCCGGCGCTGCCGCGGCGCAGGGTGCGGCGCTCCAGGTAGCCGTCGGTGCCCTCGGGGGACTTGGTGGGATCGGGTACGGCTGCCTGCCGTGCCGAGGTGTCGTCGGCCATGTGCGCTCCTGCCTAGGGCAATGGTTGTGGGGCGTACCTTTGCCGCTGGGGAGTGGCGGGCGCAAGACCCGTGCGTTAAACAGGGGTTACGAAAAGTTCTCCGGCTGCCGCCGGCGCGGCCGCCCCGTGTCCCCCGCCCCGCGTCCCGTGCCCCGCGTCCCGTACCCCGCTTTCCGTCGCTCAGGCCAGGAACCCCCGCAGCAGCGCCGCCGTGCCGCAGCAGTGCTCGCGCATCACCTCGCGCGCCGCGTCCGCGTCCCGTTCCAGCACCGCCTCCACCAGGGTGGTGTGCTGCTGCTGGGAGTGCTCCAGGTTGCGCACCAGCAGCGGGATGCAGTCCAGCAGGTCGTTCACGGTGGCCCGGACAGCCGCGTACTGGGCCGTCAGGGTGGCGGATCCCGCGAGTTCGCACAGGGCGAGGTGGAAGAGGGTGTCCTGGCGCCGGTAGGCGGCGAGCTGGGCGTCGTGGGTGGCGGTCAGTGCCCCGAGCAGCCGCTCCGCGCCCTCTTCGGTCAGCCCCTGGGAGGCGCACAGTCCGGCCGCGCCCACCTCCAAGACCTCGCGGAACCGCAGGACGTCCTCGATGTCCACGCCCGCGACCCGCCGGCGCAGCTCCTCCTCGGCGCCGCTCGCCGGGGTGTCGGGGCGGGGCAGCACGAACGTTCCGCCGTACCGTCCGCGCCGGGCCTCCACCAGGCCCTGGTCCTGGAGGACCTTCAGCACCTCGCGGAGCGTGACCCGGCTGATCCCCATCCGCTCGGCCAACTCCCGCTCCGGTGGCAGCCGTTCCCCGCCGGGCACCAGGCCCAGGCGGACCACTTGCAGGATCTGCTCCAGCGCCTCCTCGAAACCGCTGCCCGCCCGCACCTGGCGCAGTACGGGATTCAGCCGCGCGACGGCGCCGCCCTCACTCGCCGTATCGGTCATCTCGGCTCCTCCCCTTCCCAAGCAATGGTTCTATTCAATACCTTAGGCGCACTCGGCTCACCGAAGGAGAGATTCCCGTGGTAGACCGCAAGCCGCCGCTCGCGACGGAGGAGCTCCGTGCCCTCGTCGCCAGCGGTGAGATCGACACAGTGGTCCTGGCCTTCCCCGACATGCAGGGGAGGCTCCAGGGCAAGCGGTTCGCCGCACAGTTCTTCCTCGACGAGGTCCTCGCGCACGGCACGGAGGGCTGCAACTACCTCCTCGCCGTCGACACCGACATGAACACCGTCGACGGATACGAGATGTCCTCCTGGGACCGGGGCTACGGCGACTTCGCCATGCACCCCGACCTCGCCACCCTGCGCCGGATCCCCTGGAACCCCGGCAGCGCCTTCCTCGTGGCCGACCTCGCCTGGAACGACGGCACCCCCGTCGTCGCCGCGCCCCGCCAGATCCTGCGCCGGCAGCTGGAGCGCCTCGCCGAGCACGGGTACGGCGCGATGGTCGGCACCGAGCTGGAGTTCATGGTCTTCCAGGACACCTACGAGCAGGCCTGGAACCGCGACTACAAGGGCCTGACCCCCGCCAACCAGTACAACATCGACTACTCCGTCCTCGGGACCGGCCGCATCGAGCCCCTGCTGCGCCGCATCCGGAACGAGATGCAGGCCGCCGGCCTGGTCGTCGAGTCGGCGAAGGGGGAGTGCAACCTCGGACAGCACGAGATCGCCTTCCGCTACGACGAGGCGCTGACCACCTGCGACCAGCACGCGGTCTACAAGACCGGGGCGAAGGAGATCGCCTCCCAGGAAGGCGTCTCGCTCACCTTCATGGCCAAGTACGACGAGCGCGAGGGCAACTCCTGCCACATCCACCTCTCGCTCAGCGACGCCGACGGACGCAACGCGATGGCCGGTGAGGACCCCGACGACCACGGCGGCATGTCACCGGTGATGCGTCACTTCCTGGCCGGTCAGTTGGCCGCGCTGCGCGACTTCTCCCTTCTCTACGCCCCGAACATCAACTCGTACAAGCGTTTCCGCCCCGGATCCTTCGCGCCGACCGCCGTCGCCTGGGGCGTCGACAACCGGACCTGCGCCCTGCGGGTCGTCGGCCACGGCCGCTCCATGCGCTTCGAAAACCGCCTCCCCGGCGGCGACGTCAACCCCTACCTCGCCGTCGCCGGCCTGGTCGCGGCCGGTCTCCACGGCATCGAGAACCGCCTGGAACTGCCCGAAGCCTGTCCGGGCAACGCCTACACCGCCGACTACGCCCACGTCCCGACAACCCTGCGCGAGGCAGCCGAGCTCTGGGAGAACAGCGAGATCGCCAAGGCCGCGTTCGGGCCCGAAGTGGTGGCCCACTACCGGAACATGGCCCGCGTGGAACTGGACGCGTACGACTCCGCCGTCACCGACTGGGAACTGCGCCGCTCCTTCGAACGCCTGTAACCCTCCCCCTCGAAGATCTGTGAGGCACCACGTGTCCGATGCGCTGGCCCCCTTCAATTTGAGTGTGTTGAATCCGGCCACCGAGGAAATCATCGCCACCGTCCCGGCCGCCACACGGGACGATGTCGACGCCGCCGTCACACGGGCCGCCGCGGCCCAGCGCGGCTGGGCGGCCGCCGCCCCCGCCGACCGGGCCAGACTGCTGCGCCGCTTCGCCTCGGTCGTCGACGGGCACATCGAGGAACTGGCGCGGCTGGAGGTCCGCGAGGCCGGCCACACCATCGGCAACGCCCGCTGGGAAGCCGGCAACGTACGTGACCTGCTCGACTTCGCCGCCGGGGGAGTGGAGCGCCTCTCCGGCCGCCAGATCCCCGTCGCCGGCGGCATCGACGTCACCTTCCTCGAACCCCTCGGCGTCATCGGCGTCATCGCCCCGTGGAACTTCCCCATGCCGATCGCGGCCTGGGGCCTGGCCCCGGCGCTGGCCGCGGGCAACGCCGTCATCCTCAAGCCCGCCGAGACCACCCCGCTCACCGTGCTGCGCCTCGCCGAACTCGCCCTCGAAGCCGGGATCCCCGAGCACCTCTTCCAGGTGCTCCCCGGCCGGGGCGCGGAAGCGGGTGACGCGCTGGTCGAGCACCCGGGCGTCGCGAAGATCGTCTTCACCGGCTCCACCCGGGTCGGCAAGCAGATCATGGCCAAGTGCGCCGACCGCGTGAAGCGGGTCACCCTCGAACTCGGCGGCAAGAGCCCCAACATCGTCTTCGCGGACGCCGACCTGGAGGCGGCGGCCGCCGCGGCCCCCATGTCCTTCCTCGACAACACCGGACAGGACTGCTGCGCCCGCACGCGGATCCTCGTACAGCGCTCCGTGTACGACCGGTTCCTGGAGCTGGTGGCCCCCGGGATCGAAGGCGTGGTCGTGGGCGACCCGGCCGACGAGAAGACCCAGATGGGGCCGCTGATCTCGCGGCTGCAACTGGACCGCGTACGGTCCTACGTCACCGACGACCTCGCCGCGATCCGCGGCGCCGCCCCCGAGGGCCCCGGCTTCTGGTACCCGCCGACCCTGGTCACGGACGTCGCCCCCACGGCCCCCGTGGCCGCGGAGGAGGTCTTCGGCCCGGTCGCCGTCGTCCTGCCCTTCGAGGACGAGGAGGACGCGGTACGCCTGGCCAACGCCACCGAGTACGGCCTCTCCGGCTCCCTCTGGACCCGGGACATCGGCCGTGCGCTGCGCGTCTCGCGCGCCGTCGCCGCCGGCAACCTGTCCGTCAACTCCCACAGCAGCGTCCGCTACTGGACCCCCTTCGGCGGGTACAAGCAGTCCGGCCTCGGCCGCGAGCTCGGACCCGACGCCCTCACCGCTTTCACCGAGACCAAGAACGTCTTCATCAGCACGGAGGCCTGAAACCCATGTTCAGCAGCGACACCGAAGAGATCGTCTGCCGCCGCCTGGTCGGCCGTACCGCCGTCATCACCGGAGCCGGCAGCGGCATCGGCCTCGCCACCGCCCGCCGGCTGGCCTCCGAGGGCGCCGACATCGTCTGCGGCGACATCGACGAGACGGCCGGCAAGGCCGCCGCCGAGGAGGTCGGCGGCACCTTCGTGAAGGTCGACGTCACCAGCCCGGAGGAGGTCGAGGCACTGTTCAAGACCGCCTTCGACACCTACGGCTCCGTCGACATCGCCTTCAACAACGCCGGCATCTCGCCCCCGGACGACGACTCGATCCTCACCACCGGCCTGGAGGCCTGGAAGCGGGTCCAGGACGTCAACCTCACCTCCGTCTACCTGTGCTGCAAGGCCGCGCTGCCCTACATGCAGCGCCAGGGCCGCGGCTCGATCATCAACACCGCCTCCTTCGTGGCCGTCATGGGCGCCGCGACCTCGCAGATCTCCTACACCGCCTCCAAGGGCGGCGTCCTGGCCATGTCCCGCGAACTCGGCGTGCAGTTCGCCCGCGAGGGCATCCGCGTCAACGCGCTCTGCCCGGGGCCGGTCAACACCCCGCTGCTCCAGGAACTGTTCGCCAAGGACCCGGAGCGCGCCGCCCGCCGCCTCGTGCACATCCCGCTGGGCCGCTTCGCCGAGCCCACCGAGATCGCCGCGGCCGTCGCCTTCCTCGCGAGCGACGACTCCTCCTTCATCAACGCCACCGACTTCCTCGTCGACGGCGGCATCTCCGGCGCGTACGTCACCCCGCTGTAAGCATTCATCTCAGCTCCACCCTCCCGACAGCCGGGCGTCGCACGACGCCCGGCTGTCGTGCTCTACCGTCCGCGACGATCTTCACCGGAATCAGGAGTGTTCACCTCAGTGACCCGACCCACCACCGCGCGCCGGCTCCAGGCCGTCGCCGCCGCCGTCGCGATGTCCGGCGGGGCCCTCGTGGCCGCCGCGCCCGCCGCCCAGGCGGCCCGCCCCGGCACCCACTGCACCAGCCCGCGGCTCGCGGCCGGCTGGTACGGGGACAACCAGGCCCGCCTCCAGCAGCTCATCGACGAGTACGGCGCCTGCAACCCCTACCGCCCGAACCGCAACAAGCCCGTCGCCGTCTTCGACTGGGACAACACCGTCGTCAAGAACGACGTCGGCGACGCCACCATGTTCTGGCTGCTGCGCAACGGCAAGATCCGCCAGCCCGCCGCAGGCGACTGGACGACCACCAGCCGCTACCTCACCCCGGCCGCCGCCAAGGCCCTCGCCGACGCCTGCGCCGCGCTCGCCCGCCCCGGCGCCCCGCTGCCCACCGGCACCCCCGAGGGTGCCGGCTGCGCCGACGAGCTCAACTCCGTCTACGGCGCCGCCGCCACGAGGGCCGGCGCCGCCGCCTTCGCCGGCTGGGACCGCCGTACGATCGAACCCGCCTACGCCTGGCTGCCGCAGCTGATGCAGGGCTGGACCGCGAGCCAGGTCCGCGGCTTCGCGGCCGCCGCGCAGAGCGAGAACCTGGCCGCGCCCGTCGGGGCCAAGCAGCAGGTCGGCAGCGCCTCCGTCACCGGCTGGGTGCGCTACTACGACCAGCAGAAGGACCTGATCGCGGGCCTGCAGAAGGCCGGCTTCGACGTCTGGATCAGCTCGGCCTCGCCGCAGCCGGTCGTCGAGGTGTGGGCCAAGGGCGTCGGCGTCAGGTCCGACCACGTCATCGGCATCCGCAACACCACCACCGACGGCGGGAAGTTCACCTCCCACCTCCAGGGCTGCGGATCCGTCCGGGACGGCGCCGACTCGATGATCACGTACGTCGACGGCAAGCGCTGCTGGATCAACAAGGAGGTCTTCGGCGTCCGCGGCGCCGCGGCCGAGAAGGTCCAGCCGGCCGCGCGCCGCCAGGTGTTCGCCGCGGGCGACTCCGACACCGACATCTCGTTCCTGCGCGACGCGACCGCCCTGCGGCTCGTCGTGAACCGCAACAAGAACGAGCTGATGTGCCGGGCCTACGACAACAGCGACGGCAAGTGGATCGTGAACCCGATGTTCATCGAGCCGAAGAAGCAGAAGAGCTCGCCCTACCCGTGCGCCACGACGGGCTACGTCGACCACGACGGCACGGCCGGACCCGTCCGCCGGGGCGACACGAGCATCGTCCCCGACCAGACGGACACCGTCTTCTGACCCGCTGGTGCGGTGAACCTTTCCGGTCACAGCACTAGAGGAACGTGCGGCCCTCGCCCCGGTACGTCGGGGCGGTGGCCGTCACCCGATCGCCCTCGACGAGGTGCAACTCCTCGAAGCGCTCGCACAGTTCCCCGGCCTTCGCGTGCCGGAACCACACCCGGTCGCCGATCAGCAGATCGTCCGCCGCGCTGCCCAGCAGCGGTGTCTGCACCTCGCCGGCGCCCTCCTGCGGGTCGTAGCGCAGCCCCTCGGGCAGGTACGGCACGGGGAGCCGGTCGGCCCCGGCGGCCCCCGAGGCGGGATACCCGCCGCCCAGCACGGTCACCACGCCCACGCCGGGCCTGCGGACCACGGGCAGGGCGAACAGGGCGGCCGGACGGCCCCGGAACGACGTGTAGTTGTCGAAGAGCCGCGGTATGTACAGCCCCGACCCCGCGGCGATCTCCGTGACCGCGTCCTCGGCGGCGGTCTGCTGGACGCTGCCGGTCCCGCCGCCGTTGACGAACTCCAGGTCCGGCACGACGGCCCGTACGGCCCGTACGGCCTCGCCCCGGCGGGCGGCCAGCTCCTTGCGGGCGGCGCCCTGCATCAGCCGGATCGCCCGCGACCGCAGGGGCCGCCCGGCCAGGGAGTCGCCGACCCCGGCCACGTGACCCTCGTACCCCATCAGCCCGACGACGCGGAAGCCGGGACGCGCGCTCACGACCCGGGCCAGCTCGGCGAGCTGCGCGGGCTCGCGCAGCGGCGAGCGGCGGGCCCCGACGCGCACCCGGCCGCCGAACAGGTGCAGCGCGGTGTCCAGCTCCAGGCAGACCCGGACCTCCTGCGTGCCGCCGTCGCGAGAGCGGTCGATCAGCTCCAACTGCGCCGGGTCGTCCACCATGACGGTGACGGCGGCGGCCAGTTTGGGATCGCCCGCCAGCTCGGCGAATCCGGCGCGGTCGGCGGACGGATAGGCGAGCAGCACGTCCTCGAAGCCGGAACGGGCCAGCCAGATCGACTCGGCCAGGGTGTACGACATGATCCCGGCGAACCCCGGCCGCGCCAGGACCCGTTCGAGGAGCGCACGGCACCGTACGGACTTGCTGGCCACCCGGACCGGCTTGCCGCCGGCCCGCCGCACGAGGTCGTCGGCATTGGCGTCGAACGCTTCGAGATCCACGATGGCCAGGGGCGCGTCGAGATGCGCGGTCGCCCGGTCGTACCGGGCCCGGTCGGAAGACATGGCGGCAGCTTGCCACGTGGTGGTACCGGTGGGTAGGGGCTACGGCCACCGCCCTCGCCCGGCCCGTAGTCCCGGGCACCCGGGCAGGCCCGTACAGTACGGCTAGGCAGCCGTACGGAACGGGGGGCGGAGCCGCCGGATGAGCACGTCGACACCGCGGACCGCGGTCCTGGCCGAGCCCGATCCGCCCGCGCCCCGGCGGCGGCCCGGGCGGGTGTTCGCCGCCGTGCTGTGCGCCCTGCTCGGAGCCGGGACGACCGGCGCCGCCGGCTACGGGGCAGTCGCCGACTACCGCGCCGCGCACCGGCCGTTGGCCGCCGACGCCGCCTACCGCAAGGCCGCCTCCCTGTGGCGGGCCACCCCCGTCGACACCCTCTTCCCGCCCGTGCTCGACGGCCGCGGCGCCGGTCCCGGCGGCGCCGACCGCACCTGGACCCGGATCGCGCTGGCACCCGACGCCGACTGCCCCGCCGCGCTGAGCGCCGACTGGCGGGCGCTGCTCGCCCCGGCCGGCTGCACCCGCGTCCTGCGGGCCACCTACACGGACGCCACCCGCAGCTCGCTCGTCACCGTCGGCATGGTCTTCACCCCGGCCGACGCCGCCGCCATGCAGGGGTTGCGCGGCCGGCTCGCGGCGCCGGCCGGCTACGGCTTCGACGACAAGCGGCGCGCCGCCTGGACCGCCTCCGTCCTCCCCGAGGCGCCCGTCGTCGTGTACGCCGTCTCCGCCTTCAACGACGGCCGCACCCTGGACGCGCCCCGGCCCGCCGAGGACCTGATGCGCCAGGACGCCACCGGAGCCGCGGCCCAGGCGG
This sequence comes from Streptomyces sp. NPDC060028, assembly GCF_042736725.1. Lineage (NCBI taxonomy): Bacteria > Bacillati > Actinomycetota > Actinomycetes > Kitasatosporales > Streptomycetaceae > Streptomyces > Streptomyces sp. NPDC060028. The sequence continues at coordinate 44,393 of NZ_JBHWVJ010000061.1, forward strand.
GCCTCGGCCACGAGACCAAGGCCGTCGCCGACCGCGTCGAACGCGCCGTACGGGCCCTCGCGGCCCCACCCGCCCCGGAGCCCCTCCGATGAACCCCCGGCCCCGCGCGGCAACGCCCCGCGCCGCGACCGTCCTCGCGGTGGGCGCCCTCCTCGCCACCGCCGCGGCGCCCCCGGCCCTCGCCGACGGCATCCGCGACCGCCAGTGGGGGCTCACGGCCCTGCGTGCCGAGGAGGCCTGGGGCACCACCCGGGGCGAGGGGGTCACCGTCGCCGTCCTCGACACCGGGGTCGACGACGCCCACCCCGACCTGGCCGGGCAGGTGCTCCAAGGCGCCGACCTCGTCGGCATGGGCGCCGGCCGCGGCGACCGGGCCTGGGCCCGGCACGGCACGGCCATGGCCGGGATCATCGCCGGACACGGCCACGGGCCGAACCGCCGCCAAGGCGTCCTAGGCATCGCACCCCAGGCGAGGATCCTCCCGGTCCGGGTGATCCTGGAGGAGGGCGACCCCGGCCGGGCCAAGGCCCGCGAGAGCAAGGGCGGCGCCCTGGCCGAGGGCATCCGCTGGGCCGCCGACCACGACGCCGACGTCATCAACCTGTCCCTCGGAGACGACAGCAGCTCCGCCCACCACGAGGCCGCAGAGGACGAGGCCGTCCAGTACGCCCTCGCCAAGGGCGCGGTCGTCGTCGCCTCCGCCGGCAACGGCGGCGAACAGGGCGACCACGCCTCCTACCCGGCCGCCTACCCCGGGGTGATCGCCGTCACCGCCGTCGACCGGCGCGGCCGCAAGGCCGGCTTCTCCACCAGCAACTGGTACGCCACCGTCTGCGCCCCGGGCGTCGACGTGGTCATCGCCGACCCCGACCGCTCCTACTACGAGGGCTGGGGCACCAGCGCCGCCGCGGCGTTCGTCTCCGGGGCGGTGGCCCTGGTCCGGGCCGCCCACCCCGGCCTGTCCCCGGCCCAGGTCAAGAAGCTGCTGGAGGACACCGCCGCGGACTCCCCGGCCGACGGCCGCGACGACGCCCGCGGCCACGGCCTGGTGGATCCGGTCGCCGCCCTCCAGGCCGCGGACGCGGTGCGCGCCGAGCCCCCGGTGCCCTCGCCCGCCGCGGCCGGCAAGGCCTACTTCGGCCCCGGCCCCGAACCGGTACGGGCCCCCGAGCGCCGGGCACGCCTGGGCACGCACGCCGCCGCGGCCGCGGGTCTGGCGCTGCTCGCGCTGGCCGCCGTACTGGCCCGGCGTCCGAGGCCCGCGCGGCGGAGTAGGGTCGGGTAACTGTGGCGAACAAGAACATCCCCGACCCCGGTTTCTCCGACGACGACGGCTCCGCCGACCCCAGGCTGAGCGCGGCCCTGGCCGCCTGGGCCGAGGACAGAGGCAAGGAGCCGCAGGTGCTGGCCGCCCTCAAGGACGCCCGCCTGCTGGTCCCCGTCGTCGCCGTCCTCGGCGAGGTCGAGACGGACCCGGAGACGGGCCTCAAGCGTGAGAAGACCAGCGACATGGCCGTCCCCACCCTGCGGGCGGGGGACCGGCGGGCGCTGCCCGCCTTCACCTCGATCGCCTCGCTGGCCCTGTGGGACCCGGCGGCCCGGCCGGTGGCCGTCCCGCTGCACCAGGCCCTGGCCGCCGCCGCGCACGAGAAGGCCGACACCCTCGTCCTGGACCTGTCCGGCCCGGTCACCTACCAGCTCACCGGCTCCGCCCTGCTCGCGCTGGCCGAGGGTCGCACGGACGCGGGCCCGCTCGCCGACCCCGCCGTACGGGAGGCCGTACGGGCCGCCGTGGCCGCAGAGCCCGCGGTGCTGCGCGCCCACCTCGTTCCGGGCGGCGCGGACAGCGACGGCACGCTCGTGATCCTGCTGGCGGCGGCCGACGCGCAGGCCCCGGCGGCGGCCCGGCGGGTCGCCGAGGCCCTGGCGGCCGACGAGACCCTGCGCGCACGCCTCGTACGCGGGCTGGACCTGGCGCTGCTTCCGGCGCAGGCCCCGGCGCCGGCCGGCGAGCCGCTCTTCGCGCGCTGAGACTGCGCTGAGAAACGAAACGGAGGAGGGCCGGGGCTGCTCGCAGCC
>NZ_JBHWVJ010000062.1:0-44141 GCF_042736725.1 Streptomyces sp. NPDC060028
GATCCGACCGGTGGCCCCCTCGCGCATGTGCGGTACGCGCGTGGCCGCGAGCGGCTACTGCCGGGGCAGCGGCTTGCCCGTCGTCGCGTCGACCACCTTCCGGTCGCCGAGCGGCTGCTGGAGCGAGGCCGTCAGCGACATCTCCTTGGCGATCATGATGCAGGCCTGACCCGGCTTCTGCGGGGTGTCCGTGATCTTGACCATGACGGAAGCCGATTCCTCCCGGACCTCCAGGCCGTACGTACTGCACACCCCGCCCCAGAAGTTCACGGTCAGCTTCCTGTCGGGCGCCGCGTACGAGAAGCCGGGCACGGTACGTCCCTTCGCGGGCGTCGGGCCGGGGTCCTGGGCCGCCGCCGCGGGCTGGGTCACGGTGTGGCCGGGACCGCCGTCCTTGCCGGCCACCTCGAACAGCCAGGCCGGGACCAGGCCCCGCGCCCCGTCGACCGTCCCGGGAACCAGCCCGAGCGCGGCCCCCCGTACCGACTCCGTCCGCGGGGGCTTCATCGGGCGCGGCTCCGGGTTGCACGGCAGCGTGTCCGTGGGCCCGACCGGGGTGTCCGGGGACAGCGGGACGGTGGTCGCGCAGCCGCTCGGGCCGGGACCCGTGCCGTCGGAGCCCGAGGACGCCGCGTTCAGCCGGGCCAGCGCCTCGACGGCGCCGACCACCTGCTGCTCGGCCGCCCGTACCGGGGCCTTCAGCTCACCGCTGCCCGCCACCACCTGGGAGTCCGCGCCGACGCTGATCTTGGTGGTCCAGCCCTGCGTGGGCAGCCCGCCGATCACCGGGTCGGCGCTCACCACGCGGATCGAGCCCTGGGTGAGGCGTGCGTCCAGCCTGGCGCCGCTCTGGGCGGCCGCCGCCAGCACGGGCGCCGAGGCGGTCTTGGCGGCCTCTTCGGTCACCGGCTTGCCGGCGCCGCCCGCGGCGCTCCGGGCGCCCTGCTCGCCCTGGGCGCCCTGGTCGCTCTGCGGGAGGGTGGCCGGGCCGCAGGTGTCCTTGCCGCGCACGCAGTCGTCCCCGGCGCCGTTGCCCGTGCCGTTGCCGTTCCCCTGGAAGCGGGAGAAGTTCCAGGTCCCCGGCGCGGTACGGGCCACCGTGAGCCGGGGGCCGGAGCCGTCGCCGCTCTCCCCGGCCACCCAGACGTCCCCGCTGAGCCGCGGGGCGCCGGCGAGGCCGAGGGCCGTCGCGAGCCGGGCCACCTCGTCGGCGGTCACCTCGCCGCTCGCGGCGAAGGAGGGCGCCCCGGCCGGGGCCTCCGGCAGCGCGACGTCCGCCGTGTAGGTCACCCCGCCGCCGGACGGGTCCGGCTCGCCGGGGGCGATGCCGGGGCCCGAGGGGGAGGGGGCGACGCGGGGCGCGGAGGCCGCGCTGTCACCCGTACGACCACGGCCCGGCGAGGCATCGCCGTAGGCGGTCGACGCCCAGTACGCGGTGCCGCCGCCGGCGAGCAGGACGGCGGCGGCGATCGAGCCGACGGCCCAGGCCGGCCGCCGTCGTGTGGCCCGTGATGTGTCGGGTGTGTCGGTGTCGGGTTGTTCGCTGGTCACCGCATCGCTCCTTTGCCCGTCCCGGCCTACGTCTTGATGGTGCCGGTGGGACGGAACAGACGCGGATCCGGTTCCGCGGTCCGGCTAGTGCTGTGACCGGAAAGGTTCACCGCGTCGCGGCGCCCGGCACGGCGCCTCGCCGCGTTGTCGGACCGCGCACGTACGTCCAGTACGAGACGCGGTCCTCCGCCTTGCGATGCACCGCACCGGACACCGCGCCCCGGCAAACCTTTCCGGCCACAGCACTAGTCGCCGTACGCGGCGGTGGAGGCGATCAGGCGGGCCGAGGCCGGAGGGACGCTGACCCCGTGGATCTGTGAGGGCGCCACCCGGTCCGGACGGGGGTCCGCCGGGACCGCCCAGTGCGGGGCCATCCTGGCGCAGTCGCCCAGGAGTCGTGCGAAGCCGGGCCGCGCGTCGGCGGTGAGTTCGGCATACCCGAAGCCATCGGTGTAGGTCATGGGGGCACGTTAGGCACGGCGCGGGGCGGTAAGAAAGAGCTACTACGGGGTAGTTTCGGCCGGTCGGACGCGGGCCGCCGACCGGGTAGTTTGGATTGTCCCCTCGCCGTCCTTCGCAGGAGCATCCACGCCGTGCGTATCGCAGTCACCGGCTCCATCGCCACCGACCACCTCATGACCTTCCCCGGCCGCTTCGCCGACCAGCTGGTCGCGGACCAGCTGCACACGGTCTCCCTCTCCTTCCTCGTCGACAACCTCGACGTACGCCGGGGCGGGGTCGGCCCGAACATCTGCTTCGGCATGGGGCAGCTCGGCACCCGCCCGATCCTGGTCGGCGCGGCCGGCTCCGACTTCGACGAGTACCGCGCCTGGCTCGACCGGCACGGCGTCGACACCCAGTCCGTCCGGATCTCCGAGGTGCTGCACACCGCGCGCTTCGTCTGCACGACGGACTCCGACCACAACCAGATCGGCTCCTTCTACACGGGCGCGATGAGCGAGGCCCGGCTGATCGAACTGAAGTCGGTCGCCGACCGCGTGGGCGGGCTCGACCTCGTCCTGATCGGCGCGGACGACCCGGAGGCGATGCTGCGCCACACGGAGGAGTGCCGGACGCGGGGGATCCCCTTCGCCGCCGACTTCTCGCAGCAGATCGCCCGGATGGACGGCGAGAACATCCGCACCCTGATGGAGGGGGCGACGTACCTCTTCTCGAACGAGTACGAGAAGGGCCTGATCGAGTCGAAGTCCGGCTGGACCGACGAGGAGATCCTCGGCAAGGTCGGCACGCGCGTGACCACGCTGGGCTCGCGGGGCGTGCGCATCGAGCGGGTCGGCGAGGAGCCGGTCGTCGTCGGGTGCCCGGAGGAGACCGCGAAGGTCGACCCGACGGGTGTCGGCGACGCCTTCCGGGCCGGGTTCCTGACGGGGCTGGGCTGGGGCGTCGGCCTGGAGCGGGCCGCGCAGCTGGGCTGCATGCTCGCGACGCTGGTCATCGAGACCCTGGGCACGCAGGAGTACACCCTGGCCCGCGCGCACTTCATGGAGCGCTTCACCAAGGCCTACGGCGAAACCGCGGCCGCGGAGGTCCAGTCCCACCTCGCGGCGTAGCCCCCGGCTGCGGGGCGTAGCCCCGGACCCCGCGCCTCAAACGCCGGCGGGGCTGATCCTCGCCAGGCGGCATCAGCCAAAATCAAGTCCCGCCGGCGTTTGAGGCGCGGGGTCTGGGGCGGAGCCCCAGGGGGCGGCGTCGGCCCGTCAGTGCAGGCGGCGGACCGTGTAGGCCGTGCCCGCCGGGCGGGGGGCTTCGCCCAGGTAGGCGTGGCCCCGCATCGCGCACCAGGCGGGGATGTCCAGCCGGGCCACCTCGTCGTCCGAGAGGACGGTGACCGTACCGCCGACCGGCACCCGCCCGATCGCCCGGGCCAGCTCGATCACCGGCTGGGGGCAGCGCAGACCCAGCGCGTCCAGCTCCAGGGAGTCCGCCACCGGCGCCACCGGCGACGGCTCCGTGACCCCCAACCGCTCGCGCACCCCGGCCACCGCACCCGGCAGCACCTCCAGGAAGCCGTTGACCTCCGCCGCCGTCGTCCCGGCCGGCAGGGACACCCGTACGTTCCCCTCCGACAGCACGCCCATCGCCCGCAGCACATGCGAGGGCGTCAGGGTCGAGCTGGTGCAGGAGGATCCGGAGGAGACCGAGTAGCCCGCCCGGTCCAGCTCGTGCAACAACGTCTCCCCGTCGACGTAGAGGCAGGAGAAGGTGACCAGGTGCGGCAGCCGCCGGTCCGGGTCGCCCACCACCTCGACGTCCGGCACCAGCCGCGCCACCCGCCGCCGGAGCCGGTCCACGAGGACCCGCAGCCGGGCCGCCTCCGCGTCCGCCTCGGCGCGCACCGCACGCAGCGAGGCCGCCGCCGCGACGACCGCGGGCAGGTTGACGAAACCGGGGGAGCGGCCCGACTCCCTCTCGTCGGCGGGGCCTTGGGGCGAGAAGCGCACCCCCTTGCGCACCGCCAGCAGCCCGACCCCCGCCGGCCCGCCCCACTTGTGCGCACTGGCGGCCAGCACCGACCAGGCCCCCTCCACCGGGCCCCAGCCCAGCGATTGCGCCGCGTCCACCAGCAACGGCACCCCGGCCGCCGCGCAGACCTCGGCCACCTCCGCCACCGGCTGCACCGTGCCGACCTCGTGATTGGCCGACTGCAGGCACGCCAGCGCGGTGGCGGGACCCACCGCGTCCGCGTATCCGGCGGCCGAGACCGCGCCGAGCCGGTCCACGCCGACCTCGGTGACGGTGCCGCCACCCCCCTGGTGGAGCTCCGCCGCGTGCAGAACGGAACTGTGCTCGACGGCCGATACGACCAGATGCCCGCCGACGCGCCGCCGCCCGGCGAGGGCCCCGGCGATGCCGGTGTGAACCGCGTGCGTCCCCGAAGGAGTGAACACCAGCTCGTCGGGCCGGCAGCCCACCGCCTCCGCCGCCGCCTCCCGCGCGGCGTCCAACAGCAGCCGGGCCCGCCGCCCCTCCCGGTACAGCCGGGCCGGGTCGGCCCAGCCCTCGTCGAGGGAGGCCTGCAACGCCTGCCGGGCCACGGGGTGCAGGGGGGCGGCGGACGCGGTGTCGAAGTACGGCATCCGGTCACGCTAGCCGCCGGCCCGGCCCGTCCGAGGTCAGGGGCCGTCAGATGCGTTCCCGAGCCCGCCATTCGGGGGGGCCGGGCCCGTCCCCCGTACGGCGGATCCATCCCTTCGGGGGCAGTAGCGGCGCGTTGGGCACCCTCCCCGCGCGACCCCAAATAGCGTCCAGTAGGGTTTGGTCCGCATAAACATCCAAACCCCTGCCTGCGTCAGGGCCGGCGACCGACCCGAATGCGGCCGCGGCCGGCCGCGCGGGCCGAGACTCTCGGGAAGGCGCTACGTGAGTCCCTACGGCTCCGACCGCTCGCCGCGGCGCCCGATGCGGCGGAAGCTGCTGCAGGCGCTGACTGCGGGCGTGGTCCTGGCGACCGCCACTGGTTGCTCGTACAACTGGGAAGATTTCCCCCGCCTCGGATTGCCCTATCCGGTCACGGAGGAGGCGCCTCGCATCCTCTCCCTGTGGCAGGGGTCGTGGGCTGCCGCTCTGATCACCGGCATCCTCGTGTGGGGCCTGATCCTGTGGAGCGTCATCTTCCACCGGCGCAGCCGGACCAAGGTCGAGGTTCCCCCGCAGACCCGGTACAACATGCCCATCGAGGCGCTGTACACCGTGGTCCCGCTCATCATCGTCTCGGTGCTCTTCTACTTCACCGCGCGTGACGAGTCGAAGCTGCTCTCCCTCTCCGCCAAGCCGACCCACACGATCAACGTGGTCGGCTACCAGTGGAGCTGGGGCTTCAACTACATCGAGAACGTGGACGGGGACGCCGCGACCCCCAAGGCGGGCGAGGTTCCCAAGGAGCTCGCCTCCATCCCGGACCGTTTCACCAAGGACTTCCCCGCGGGCGCCGAGGGCGTCTACACCAAGGGCGTCCCCGGTGACCGGAACGCGGAGAAGGGGTGGCCCGGTCCGACCCTCTACCTGCCCAAGGGTGAGAAGGTCCGCTTCATCCTGTCGTCCAACGACGTCATCCACTCCTTCTGGGTGGTCCCCTTCCTGTTCAAGCAGGACGTCATCCCGGGCCACACCAACGTCTTCGAGGTCACCCCGAGCGAAGAAGGCGTCTTCATGGGCAAGTGCGCCGAGCTCTGCGGCGTGGACCACTCCCGGATGCTCTTCAACGTGAAGGTCGTCTCGCCGGAGGAGTACCGCGCTCACCTCAAGGAGCTGGCCGAGAAGGGGCAGACCGGCTACCTCCCGGCCGGCATCAAGCAGACCGACCCGGCCCGGAATGCGGAAGTGAACAAACTGTGAGCATCCTCAACGAATCTCAGGGTGCCGCCGCCGACTCGTATGAGAACGAGCTGCCGGTAAGGCGCAAGCAGCCGGGCAATGTCGTCGTGAAGTGGATGACCACTACCGACCACAAGACCATCGGCACGATGTACCTGGTCACCTCGTTCGTGTTCTTCATCATCGGCGGGATCATGGCGCTCTTCATGCGCGCCGAGCTGGCCCGTCCGGGTACGCAGATCATGTCGAACGAGCAGTTCAACCAGGCGTTCACGATGCACGGCACGATCATGCTGCTGATGTTCGCGACGCCGCTGTTCGCCGGATTCGCGAACTGGATCATGCCGCTGCAGATCGGCGCGCCCGACGTGGCGTTCCCGCGGCTGAACATGTTCGCGTACTGGCTGTACCTCTTCGGCTCGACCATCGCGGTGGCCGGCTTCGTCACCCCCTCGGGTGCCGCCGACTTCGGCTGGTTCGCCTACTCCCCGCTGTCGGACGCCGTCCGTTCGCCGGGCATCGGCGCCGACATGTGGATCATGGGTCTGGCCTTCTCCGGCTTCGGCACGATCCTCGGCTCGGTCAACTTCATCACCACGATCATCTGCATGCGCGCCCCCGGCATGACGATGTTCCGCATGCCGATCTTCACCTGGAACGTGCTGCTGACCGGTGTTCTGGTCCTGCTCGCCTTCCCGGTGCTGGCCGCCGCGCTCTTCGCGCTGGAGGCCGACCGGAAGTTCGGTGCGCATGTGTTCGATGCGGCAAACGGCGGCGCCTTGCTGTGGCAACACCTCTTCTGGTTCTTCGGGCATCCAGAGGTGTACATCATCGCGCTACCGTTCTTCGGAATCATTTCCGAGGTCATCCCGGTCTTCTCCCGCAAGCCGATGTTCGGCTACATCGGTCTGATCGCCGCGACGATCTCGATCGCCGGTCTCTCGGTGACGGTGTGGGCCCACCACATGTACGTCACCGGCGGTGTGCTGCTGCCGTTCTTCTCGTTCATGACCTTCCTGATCGCGGTACCGACCGGTGTGAAGTTCTTCAACTGGATCGGCACCATGTGGAAGGGCTCGCTGTCCTTCGAGACCCCGATGCTCTGGGCCGTCGGCTTCCTGGTCACCTTCACCTTCGGTGGCCTGACCGGCGTCATCCTGGCCTCGCCCCCGATGGACTTCCACGTCTCCGACTCGTACTTCGTCGTCGCGCACTTCCACTACGTCATCTTCGGCACCGTGGTCTTCGCGATGTTCTCCGGCTTCCACTTCTGGTGGCCGAAGTTCACGGGCAAGATGCTGGACGAGCGCCTCGGCAAGATCACCTTCTGGACGCTGTTCGTGGGCTTCCACGGCACGTTCCTGGTGCAGCACTGGCTGGGTGCCGAGGGCATGCCGCGTCGTTACGCGGACTACCTCGCGGCCGACGGCTTCACCCTGCTGAACACGATCTCGACGATCAGCTCCTTCCTGCTCGGCCTGTCGATGCTTCCGTTCATGTACAACGTGTGGAAGACCGCCAAGTACGGCAAGAAGGTCGAGGTCGACGACCCGTGGGGTTACGGCCGTTCGCTGGAGTGGGCGACTTCCTGCCCGCCGCCGCGGCACAACTTCCTCACCCTGCCGCGGATCCGTTCCGAGTCCCCGGCGTTCGACCTGCATCACCCGGAGATCGCGGCCCTCGACCACCTCGAGGACCACGGCGCCGGCGCCAAGGCCGTCACCGGTGGCAAGGAGGCCGGCAAGTGAAGATCCAGGGCAAGATGTTCCTCTGGCTCTCCTTCTTCATCCTGATCATGGCCGTCGTGTACGGCGTGTGGTCGAAGGAGCCCGTCGGTACCACCGCGCTCTTCCTGGCCTTCGGCCTGAGCGTCATGATCGGCTACTACCTGGCCTTCACGGCCAAGCGCGTGGACGAGATGGCCCAGGACAACAAGGAGGCCGACGTCGCCGACGAGGCGGGCGAGCTGGGGTTCTTCGCCCCGCACAGCTGGCAGCCGCTCTCGCTGGCCATCGGTGGCGCACTCGCCTTCAGCGGAGTGATCTTCGGCTGGTGGCTGATGTACTTCTCCGCCCCCGTCATCCTGGTCGGCCTGTGGGGCTGGGTGTACGAGTACTACCGCGGCGAGAACCAGAACCAGTAGCCGCACCACGCGCCGCGCACCGAGCGGCGGCGCAGCCAGGCACTTGGGGCCCGGACACCTCCGATGGAGGGGTCCGGGCCCCTCGTTTGCAGTCATCCCGCGCGCCGTAATTGTCATATCTTCATAGCGTTGACTCCATGAAGCACTCACCGCGTCTTTGGACGGTACTCAGCTGCTCCCTGCTGGTCGCGTCCCTCGGGGCCGGCGCCACCGCATGCGGGTCCGGCGACAACCCGCTGTCAGCCCGCCCGTTCGACGCGGGCGATCAAGTCGCCTTCAACCAGTCCTCCGGCAGCCGCCCCGTCGACCCCGACAAGCCCCTCGAGGTGACGGCCAAGAGCGGCGACGGCCGGATCACCGACGTGACCGCCGTCGACAACCACGGCCGCCGCCTGGCGGGCGAACTGTCCGCCACCGGCGACCGCTGGCACAGCACCGCCCCGATGGCCGCGGGCGTGCGCTACACGGTCACCGTGAGCACGGAGGACCAACGAGGCGCTCCAGGGCAGCGCACGCTGACTTTCGACACCACCCCGGCCAAGAAGGTCCTCAAGGTGGAATTCGGCCCTGACGCGGGCAAATACGGCGTCGGACAGCCCATCACGGCCGAACTCAACGAGCCGGTGAAGGACAAGGCCGCCCGAGCCGTCATCGAGCGGGGCCTGATCGTCGACGCCCCGTCCGGCGTCGAGGGCGCCTGGTACTGGGTGGACGACAAGACCCTCCACTACCGGCCCAAGGACTACTGGCCCGCCAACACCGAGGTCTCCGTACGGAGCAACCTGGAGGGCGTCAAGATCTCCGACGACTTCCACGGGGTCGCCGCGAAGCCGCTCAAGCTGGAGATCGGCGACCGCGTCGAGGTCACCACCGACGCCTCCTCGCACTACCTCACGTTCAAGCGCAACGGAGAAGTGATCAACACCATCCCGGTGACCACCGGGAAGCCGGGCTTCTCCACCCGCAACGGCATCAAGGTGGTGCTCGGCAAGCAGTACTACGTCCAAATGCGCGGCGACACGGTCGGCATCGGCGGCAGCGAGTACTACAACCTGCCCGTCTACTACGCGACCCGTGTCACCTGGAGTGGTGAATACGTCCACGCCGCGCCGTGGTCCGTCGGCTCCCAGGGCTACGAGAACGTCAGCCACGGCTGCACCGGCATGAGCACCGGCAACGCCGCCTGGTTCTACGAGAACATCACCGAGGGCGACATCGTCAAGGTGATCAACAGCATCGGCGACGACATGGACAACTTCGGCAACGGCTACGGCGACTGGAACCTCGACTGGAAGGACTGGCGCGAGGGCAGCGCCCTCCTCAAGGGCACCCAGGAAGGCCGCAGCCCCGTCGACCAGGCGCGCCTGCGCCCGCAGGTCTGAGGCCGCCTCCGCCAGGCGGACACGCCCGAGGGCCCAACAGGCCCCGGCCAGGGCCGTGCAGGCCCGTACGGCCCCCACCGGCGCGGCCGGAGCGCCTACGCGGCCGAGGAAGACAGCCGCGCGCGCAGCAGACCCGCCAGGGCGGCCGCGAACTCCACAGGATCCACCGGAAGGGTGACGGCGGCGTCCGCGCGGCTCCACGTGGCCAGCCAGGCGTCCTGGGGGCGTCCCATGAGCAGCAGCACCGGCGGGCAGTTGAAGATCTCGTCCTTGATCTGCCGGGCCACGCCCATGCCCCCGGCCGGGGCCGCCTCGCCGTCCAACACGCAGACGTCGATGCCGCCCGCATCCAGCTCCGTCAGCACGGCCGGCAGCGTGGCGCACTCCAGGAACTCCACGGGCGGCAGGTCCGCGGCCGGCCTGCGCCCGGCCGCCAGCCGCACCTGCTCCCGGGTGCCCGCGTCGTCGCTGTAGACCAGAACCCGCGCAGTCGCCCGCATTTCGTTCCTCCACGTATCCGCGAAAAACGCTGATGATGCGCGGGATGCTACTCCGTCCGACCCGGTGTCAACATCGGTTCGGACAGCATCTCTGATGGGCCGTTCGGGCCTTGCACACGCCCCTGACACTCCGAACGGCACCCCCCGGGGTGAGGGCGGGATAAGCGACCGACATAATGTCGGTCGTGGCGACAGCAACGACAGTAGATACCGGGCACGCGCACCCGACGGTCAACCGGCCGAACCTCGTCAGCGTCGGAACCATCATCTGGTTGAGTTCCGAGCTGATGTTCTTCGCGGCCCTCTTCGCGATGTACTTCACCCTGCGATCCGTGACAGGCGCCGAGTACTGGACAGAACAGGCATCGTTCCTGAATCTGCCCTTCTCGGCGACGAACACAACGATCCTGGTGCTCTCCTCGCTCACCTGCCAGCTCGGCGTATTCGCCGCCGAGCGCGGTGACGTGAAGAAGCTCAGGACGTGGTTCATCATCACGTTCGTCATGGGTGCCATCTTCATTGGCGGCCAGGTGTTCGAATACACCGAGCTGGTCAAGCACGAGGGCATCTCCCTCTCGTCTGGTCCGTACGGCTCGGTCTTCTACCTGACCACCGGCTTCCACGGTCTGCACGTGACGGGCGGTCTCATCGCCTTCCTGCTGGTCCTCGGCCGGACGTACGCGGCCAAGAGGTTCACCCACGAACAGGCCACGTCGGCCATCGTCGTGTCCTACTACTGGCACTTCGTCGATGTCGTCTGGATCGGCCTCTTCGCAACGATCTACCTGATCAAGTAGCGAACACGTCGCCGGGCCCGACCCGGCACTCCATCCAGAAACACCGACGCAGAAGATCCTGACACCGGGGTAATCCGTGAAAAAGCTCTCCGCACGACGACGCCATCCGCTGGCGGCGGTCGTCGTTCTACTCCTCGCGCTGGCGGCCACTGGGGGGCTTTACGCCGCCTTCGCCCCCGCGGGCAAGGCGCAGGCCGATGAAACCGCCCAGTCCCTCGCCATCGAGGAGGGCAAGAAGCTCTACGCCGTGGGCTGCGCAAGCTGCCACGGAACCGGCGGTCAGGGTTCCTCTGACGGCCCCAGCCTGGTCGGCGTCGGCTCCGCGGCCGTCGACTTCCAGGTGAGCACGGGCCGCATGCCCGCCCAGCAGCCCGGCGCCCAGGTGCCGAAGAAGCCCGTCATCTACACCCAGGCGCAGATCGACCAGCTCGCCGCGTACATCGCCTCTCTCGGCGCGGGCCCCATCACGCCGCACGAGAAGCAGTACGACCCGGCGGGTGCCGACATCGCCAAGGGTGGTGAGCTGTTCCGCAACAACTGCGCGCAGTGCCACAACTTCACCGGTGAGGGCGGCGCGCTGACGAACGGCAAGTACGCCCCCAACCTTGAGGGCGTCGAGCCGAAGCACATCTACGAGGCCATGCTCACCGGCCCGCAGAACATGCCCTCCTTCCCGGACAGCACCATGCCGGAGAAGCAGAAGAAGGACATCATCGCGTACCTCCAGACCGTGAACGGCGAGAAGTCGACCAGCCCCGGTGGCCTCAAGCTCGGTGGCCTCGGCCCCGTCTCCGAGGGTCTGTTCGGCTGGATCTTCGGTCTGGGTGCGCTGATCGCTGTCGCCGTCTGGGTCGCGGCCCACACCGCTAAGGCCAAGAAGTCATGAGTAGCCAAGACATTCCCGAAGAGAAGCACCTGCCGAGCGAGCAGGGCGACGCGCACCACGGTGGCGTGGCGGTCGCGGACGACCCGTTCGCCGACCCGGGCCTGCCGGTCCACAGGCCGCGCATCCAGGACATCGACGAGGCGGCGGCCAAGCGCTCCGAGCGCACGGTCGCGATGCTGTTCACGCTGTCGATGCTGGCCACGATCGGCTTCATCGCCGCCTACGTGAGCATCCCGGTCGAAAAGATCGTCTTCATCTTCCCGATCGGGAGGGTGAGCGCGCTCAACTTCGCCCTGGGCATGACCCTGGGCACGGCCCTCTTCTGCATCGGCGCGGGGGCGGTCCACTGGGCCCGCACCCTGATGTCCGACGAGGAGATCGCCGACGAGCGCCACGAGATCGCGGCTCCGGCCGACGTCCGGGCCAAGGTCATGCAGGACTTCGCCGATGGCACGGACGAGTCCGCCATCGCCCGTCGTCCGCTCCTGCGCAACACGATGCTCGGCGCGCTGGCCCTGCTGCCGCTGTCCGCCGTCGTGATCCTGCGCGACCTGGGCCCGCTGCCCGAGGACAAGCTCCGCAAGACCATCTGGGCCAAGGGCAAGCTGCTCATCAACCAGAACACGATGGAGCCGCTGCGTCCCGAGGACGTCATCACCGGTTCGCTGACGTTCGCCCTGCCGGAAGGCCTGGAGGAGGAGCAGCACGACTTCCAGGTCCAGATCGCCAAGGCTGCCCTGATGATCGTCCGGATCAAGCCGGAGGACATCAAGGACAAGCAGGAGCTGGAGTGGTCCCACGACGGAATCGTGGCCTACTCCAAGATCTGCACCCACGTCGGCTGCCCGATCAGCCTGTACGAGCAGCAGACGCACCACGTGCTCTGCCCGTGCCACCAGTCCACCTTCGACCTCTCCGACGGCGCCCGAGTCATCTTCGGCCCGGCTGGTCACGCGCTTCCGCAGCTGCGGATCGGCGTCAATGACGAAGGTTTCCTCGAGGCGCTCGGCGACTTCGAAGAGCCCGTCGGTCCTGCTTTCTGGGAGCGCGGATGAGCACTGCCACTGAAACCGAACGCAAAGCGCCTGCCGGCGAGCGCGTAGCCGACTGGGCGGACGGCCGCCTGGGCATCTACGCCCTCGCCAAGGCGAACATGCGCAAGATCTTCCCGGACCACTGGTCCTTCATGCTGGGTGAGATCTGCCTCTACAGCTTCACGATCCTCATCCTCACGGGTGTGTATCTGACGCTGTTCTTCCACCCGAGCATGAACGAGGTCACGTACGACGGTTCGTACGTGCCGCTGCAGGGCGTCATGATGTCCGAGGCCTTCGCCTCGACGCTCCACATCAGCTTCGACGTCCGCGGCGGTCTGCTCATCCGGCAGATCCACCACTGGTCGGCGCTGATCTTCATCGCCGCGATGCTCGTGCACATGATGCGCGTCTTCTTCACCGGCGCCTTCCGCAAGCCGCGCGAGGTCAACTGGATCTTCGGCTTCCTGCTGCTGGTCCTCGGCATGTTCACCGGCTTCACCGGTTACTCCCTGCCGGACGACCTGCTCTCGGGCACCGGTGTCCGCTTCATGGAGGGCGCGATCCTGTCCGTGCCGGTCGTCGGCACGTACCTGTCGTTCTTCCTCTTCGGCGGCGAGTTCCCGGGCGGCGACTTCGTCGCACGCTTCTACTCGGTGCACATCCTGCTGCTGCCGGGCATCATGATGGGCCTGATCGTGGCCCACCTGATCCTCGTCGTGTACCACAAGCACACCCAGTACGCGGGTCCCGGCAAGACCGAGAAGAACGTCGTCGGCATGCCGCTGCTGCCGGTCTACATGGCCAAGGCCGGAGGCTTCTTCTTCCTGGTCTTCGGTGTCATCGCGGCCATCTCGGCCATCGCCTCGATCAACCCGATCTGGGCGCTCGGCCCGTACCGTCCGGACCACGTGTCCACCGGTGCGCAGCCCGACTGGTACATGGGCTTCTCCGAGGGCCTCATCCGTGCCATGCCCGGCTGGGAGATCAACCTGTGGGGCCACACCCTCGTCCTGGGTGTGTTCGTCCCGCTGATCATCTTCCCGCTGGTCCTGGTCGCGATCGCGGTCTACCCGTTCATCGAGTCCTGGGTCACCGGGGACAAGCGCGAGCACCACATCCTGGACCGCCCGCGCAACGTCCCGACCCGGACGGCGTTCGGTGTGGCCTGGCTGGCGTGGTACGTCATCCTGCTGATCGCCGGTGGAAACGACATGTTCGCGCAGTACTTCCACCTGTCGATCAACTCGATCACCTGGTTCGCCCGGATCGGCTTCTTCGTCCTTCCGGTCATCGCCTTCGTCATCACCAAGCGGATCTGCCTCGGCCTCCAGCGCCGGGACCGGGACAAGGTGCTGCACGGTCGCGAGACCGGCATCATCAAGCGCCTGCCGCACGGTGAGTTCGTCGAGATCCACGAGCCGCTCTCGCAGGGCAAGCTGCACACGCTCACCTCGTACGAGCAGTACAAGCCGGTCGAGATCGGCCCGACGGTCGACGAGAACGGTGTCAAGCGCAAGGTGAAGCTCACCGAGAAGCTCCGCGCGAAGCTGAGCAAGGGCTACTACGGCGAGAACAACCAGATTCCGAAGCCCACGGTGGAGGAATACAAGGAGATCCAGAGCGGCCACGGCCACCACTGATCCCCGTGATCCCCGCATGAGGGACTGATTTCGGTCAGTCCTGGTGTCGCCACGGCGAGAGCCCCGTCCAATCATTGGACGGGGCTCTTTGCCGTTCATCTGTGCTGGATAGGCTGAGGGCCTTCCCATCCGACGTGGAATCCCCACTGGCAGCAGGAGCGGACCATGACCGTTGTGACCCCGGCAGGCGGCGACAGCGTGGCGGCCTCCAGCTGGCCGGGCGTCCTCGACGCCCTGCTGAGCGGCCGGGACCTGGGCGCGGACGACACGGCCTGGGCCATGGACAGGATCATGCGCGGGGAGGCCACCGACGCCCAGATCGCCGGCTTCGCGGTCGCCCTGCGGGCCAAGGGCGAGACGGTCGCGGAGATCAACGGCCTGGTGCGCACCATGTACGAACACGCCAACCTGATCGAGGTGCCGGGCCGGACGGTGGACATCGTCGGCACCGGCGGCGACGGCGCCCAGACGGTGAACATCTCCACGATGTCGGCGATCGTGGTGGCCGGTACCGGCGCCAAGGTGGTCAAGCACGGCAACCGGGCCGCGTCCTCCGCGAGCGGGTCCTCCGACGTCCTGGAGAAGCTCGGCGTGAACCTCGACCTCACCCCCCGGCGGGTGGTGGAGGTCGTCGAGGAGGCCGGGATCACGTTCTGCTTCGCCGTGAAGTTCCACCCGGCGCTGCGGCACGTGGCGGCGGCCCGCAAGGAGCTGGGCATCCGGACCACCTTCAACTTCCTGGGCCCGCTGACCAATCCGGCCCGGGTGCGGGCGCAGGCGACCGGTGTGGCCGACGCCCGGATCGCCCCCATCGTGGCGGGCGTGCTCGCCGAGCGGGGCTCCTCCGCGCTGGTCTTCCGGGGCGACGACGGCCTGGACGAGCTGACCACGACCGCGACCTCGCGGGTGTGGTGGGTGCGTGACGGCAAGGTCGAGGAGCAGCCCTTCGACCCGCGCGACGTCGGCATCGACCTCGTCGACGTGTCCGCGCTGCGCGGCGCGGACGCCTCGTACAACGCAGACATCGCCCAGCGCCTGCTGGCCGGCGAGACGGGTCCGGTCCGCGACGCGGTGCTGCTGAACTCGGCGGCCGCGCTGGTGGCCCTGGACCCCGGCACGGGCACGCTGGAGGAGCAGCTGCGGGCCGGCATCGCCCGCGCGGCGCAGTCCATCGACTCGGGCGCGGCCCGGGCGTCGCTGGCCCGGTGGGTGCAGGCCAGCAACCGCTGATCCTTTTCGGCCAAGATCCCCGGTCCGGAATGTGGACCGGGGTCTTGCGGCGGAGGGATCTTGTGGCAGGATGCTCGGCAGGTCACGAGTGACAGCGTTTAGGCCCCGGCTTGCTGTCCGGCAACCCTCCTTCCGTGGCGGGGTGCCCCGGGTGATGACCAGGTCGTAGGCACAAAGGCCTACGGCAAGCGCGGATCCCTCGACACCAGGGGTCCTGGTCTCTCGAGGAGTTTTTCCGTGAGCAAGCGAATGCGATAGGGCGAGTCCGCCCCTTCTTCACCCTCCGTGCGGCCCTCAGTCGTCCGTGCGTCGAGGCAACTCCCGTACCACTGCACGTGTGCGTCCGCGCATCCGCGCACCCACGTACGGGCCATCCGAAGCCATTGCGCCTGTCCTGCCGGGAGATACCGCCATGTCCACGTACCAGAACGCCGCCGCCCCCGCCGCCGTGACCGCCCCCGTCGACCCCGTCTGTGCGGGGCCGCTGCCGGTTCTCGGCCGCGACGTCACCGTGCCGCTCGTCACCGGCGGCGAGGTCACCTACGCCGCCCTCGACTACGCGGCCAGCGCCCCGGCCCTGCAGCGCGTCTGGGACGACGTGGCCGCGTACGCCCCGTACTACGGCAGCGTGCACCGCGGTGCCGGCTACCTCTCGCAGCTCTCCACCGACCTCTTCGAGCAGAGCCGGGTCACGGTCGCCGAGTTCCTCGACTGCCGGGCCGCCGACCAGGTGATCTTCACCCGGTCCACCACCGACTCGCTGAACCTGCTCGCCGCCGTGCTCCCGGCCGACTGCCAGGTCTTCGTCTTCGAGACCGAGCACCACGCCTCGCTGCTGCCGTGGGTGAACGCGCAGGTCACGTACCTCAACGCGCCGCGCACCCCGGACGAGGCCGTCGCCACCCTGGAGCGCGCGCTGGCCGCCCGCGACCCCTACGGCCCGGCCCTGGTCTGCGTCACCGGCGCCTCCAACGTCACCGGTGAGCTGTGGCCCGTGAAGGAACTCGCGGCGGCCGCGCACGCCCACGGCGCGCGCATCGTGCTGGACGCCGCCCAGCTGGCCCCGCACCACCCCGTCTCGGTGCAGGACCTCGACGTGGACTGGGTCGCCTTCTCGGGACACAAGCTGTACGCCCCCTTCGGCTCGGGCGTGCTGGCCGGCCGTGCGGACTGGCTCCGGCAGGCCGAGCCGTACCTGGCCGGCGGCGGCGCCTCCCGCAAGGTCGCCCGGCGCGAGGACGGCGGTGTGGACGTCGAGTGGCACACCACCGCCGCGCGGCACGAGGCCGGCTCCCCGAACGTCATCGGCGTGTACTCGATCGCCTCCGCCTGCCGCGCCCTCACCGAGGCGGGCTTCGACACCCTGGTGGCCCGGGAGCAGGAGCTGATCGCCCAGGTCCGCGCGGGCCTGGCCGAGGTCCCGGCGGTGCGGGTCCTGTCCCTCTTCGGCGACGACGCGCCGCGGGTCGGGGTCATCTCGTTCGTGGTGGACGGCTGGAACAGCTCCCACTTCGCGGCGGCCCTGTCCGCGGAGTACGGGATCGGCGTGCGCGACGGGCTGTTCTGCGCCCACCCGCTGGTCCGCACCCTGCTGGGCAGCGAACCCCAGGCCCAGGGCGAATGCGGAGCCCCGGAGGCCGCCCCCGGCGAGCGCTCGCTGAACGCCATCCGCGTCAGCTTCGGCGCGGGCACCCCCGACGAGCACGTGGAGCGCTTCGTCCGCGCCGTGCGCGAGCTGGTCGAGGACGGCGCGAAGTGGGAGTACCGCACGGAAGAGGGCCGCTGCGTCCCCGCCGTCTGACGGCCCGGCCGGGGGAAGCGGTGCCCGGACCGCTCACCCCGCCGGAGGTGTCAGGCGTCCAGGCCGATGGCGAAGGCGGCTTCCAGGTCGTGCTGGGAGTACGTGCGGAACGCCACGTGGGTGTCCGTCACCTCCACGCCCGGGATCTTGCTGATGCGGCCAGGGATGATGTCCGCCAGGGTCTCGTGGCGGGCGACACGGACGAGCGCGATCAGGTCGTACGTACCCGTGACGGAGTAGACCTCGCTGACGCTGTCCAGCGCGGCGATGGACTCGGCGATCTCGGGGATCCGGTCCACGCTGGTCTTGATGAGCACGATCGCGGTGATCACGGTTGGCTGTCTCCCTCGCTGGCCGTCGCTGGTCGCCTCACTCTAGTCGTACGCCGGTAGCGGACCCACGCGTAGAGGAAGCCGAGCGAGAAGCCCACCACGTGGGCCAGATAGGCGACCCCCGGACCGCTGCCCGCGCGGTGCGCCGCCAGCCACTGGAGTGCGAACCAGAAGAGCAGGACGATCCACGCCGGGAAGCGCAGCGGCAGGAACAACAGGAACGGGAACAGGCTCGTCACCCGGGCCTTGGGGAACAGGCACAGGAAGGCCCCCAGCACCGCCGAGATCGCCCCGGACGCGCCGACCAGCGTCTGGTCCGAGGAGGCGTTCGCCGCCGCGTACACGGCCAGGGCGAGGTAGCCCGTACAGACGTAGAAGCAGAGGAACTCCGCCCGGCCCATCCGTCGCTCCGTCATCGCGCCGAAGACGTGGAGGAAGAGCATGTTCCCCAGCAGGTGCAGCCAGCTGCCGTGGATGAACAGTGCCGTCAGCGGAGTCAGCAGTGCGCGGCGGTCCCCCGTGAACAGCTCGTCCGGGACCACGCCCCAGCGCCGGAAGTACGCCGTCCCCGAGACCAGCAGTTCCCCGCCCGTCCCGTAGCCCGGGTTCAGGCCCGACGCCGGGCCGAGGAGGAACACCACACAGCACGCGGCGATGAGCGTGTGCGTGACCACCGGGCCCCGGGCGGCCTCGCGCAGGGCCTGCCACCTTACGATCATGCGACCGAGCATGACCCAAGCCGACCCACTTGGAGCGGTGGCAGGCCGTAGGGTTACGAGCTGCGCCGTCCGCCACGCACGCGCGGGCGGCTTTGATTGAATGCATTGAACGAGCCTTGAAGGAGAGAGCGGCCTGATGACGGTTCCCCAGCCGACCGACACCACCCGGTGGCGCTGCACCCTGTGCGGCAACCTCACGCGGTTCGACGTCACCCGTTCGTCGAAGGTCGTGGAATACGTCCACCTGGACCTCGCCGGGGAGCCGAAGGTCGAGGAGCGCGAGGTGGTCAATGAGACCATCGAGTCGGTCCGCTGCCGCTGGTGCAACGCGGTGGACCAGATCGAACTCGTGGACAGGCCGGGCGCGGACTCCTGACGGAGCCGTGCCCACACGTACATACGGTAGGGGTGACGGATTGTGGAGCCAGCAAGCGGCGGTGAGCCGGCCGACGCGGCCGGCGACGCCGCGGAGGTGCTCGACCGCCCGCTGCCGGAAGGCGTGCGGCGCCGGGTCGTCGCGCTCGTCTCGGACGCCTTCGGCGGTCTGACGGTCGCGGACCTCCCGGCGCAGCTGCGCCAGTACGCCCGTTTCACCCCGACCCGGCGCGCCAAGTTCGCCGGCAATGCCATGGCGACGGCCGTCGAGACCGACGCCGTCTTCCGCGGCCGGGTCGCCGAGAAGCTCCGCGAGGCGCAGGCCGACCTCGCCGGGGCGCTGGAGTCCGGAGCCCCGCCCGCCGCCGCCGATCCGCTGGACGTGGCGGCGGCCGCGTACGTGCTGCGGCCGGCCGGCTGGGTGAAGCTGGTGGCCGCCGCGGGCGAGGAGGCGCAGCGTGCCGACGCCGAGCGCGTCGGCGAGGAGGCCCGGCGGGAGCTGGACCGCCTCCGCGAGGAACTGGCCCACGTACGGGAGCTGCAGCGCACCGGCGGCGAACAGGTGCGGGTCGAGCTGGACGCGGCCCGCAAGGAAGCGGAATCGCTTCAGCGCAAGCTGCGCAGCGCCCTCAGCGACGTCAAGCGGGGCGAGGCGGCCCTGCGCAAGGTGAACGCCGAGATCGACGGCATCCGCGGTGAGACGGCCGCCCAGGTGGCCGTCGCCGAGAGCGAGAGCCGACGGCTCAAGTCCCGCCTCGCGGAGGTGGAGACGGCCCTGGAGACCTCGCGCAGGGCCACCCGCGAGGGCCGCAGCATCGAGGACATGCGGCTGCGCCTGCTGCTCGACACCGTGCTGGACGCGGCGGCGGGGCTGCGCCGCGAGCTGGCGCTGCCGCCGGTGTCCACGCGGCCGGCGGACACCGTGGACGCGGTGGAGCCGGGCCTGATGACTCCCAAGGACATCGCGGCGCGCGCCCTGTCGGAGACCGATCCGGCGCTGCTGGACCAGTTGTTGGCGCTGCCTCAGGCCCATCTGGTGGTCGACGGCTACAACGTCACCAAGACCGGCTATCCGACGATGCCGCTGGAGAAGCAGCGGCTGCGGCTGCTGGGCGGGCTGTCGATGCTCGCCGCGCAGACGGGCGCGGAGATGACCTGTGTCTTCGACGGCGCGGAGCTGGCGGCCCCCGTGCTGCTCGCGCCGCCCCGCGGGGTGCGGGTGCTGTTCTCCAAGGCCGGGGTGACGGCGGACGAGCTCATCCGCCAACTGGTGCGTGCCGAGCCGCCGGGCCGGCCCGTGGTCGTGGTCTCCACCGACCGTGAGGTCGCCGACGGGGTGGCCAAGGCCGGTGCACGACCGGTGGCGTCCGCATTGCTGCTGAAGCGGCTTTCGCGCGTTTCATAACTACTGGGTCGAATGCCGGAATTGGCAGGGCTCCGAGGGAACGTACCGTCAAGTGGTCTGCACAGAGCGTGCTCTCTAGGTAAAGAAGCTGGTCGGCGAGCGAAATTTTTCCTTGCAGGATTTGAACTGATCACAGAAGGGTCACTAGGGTCACCTCAAACCTTCGTGCGGTAGATCACCCATTCGGGGTGGCAGCGAAGGTGTCGCCGAGCTGCGTTCTTCGGCGGCTCTAGGAAGAAGGAGCTCGCCTTCGTGGCGTCCCACCGTCGACCCAAGCAGCCGACCCGCACTCGCGTGACCGTGCTCACCGTCACCGCGGCCGCGGCCGTGGCCCTCACCGGGCAGGCCGCCAACGCCGCCCCGGCCAAGCCGAGCAAGGACGAGGTCAAGAGCAAGGTCGACGCCCTCTACGAAGAGGCGGAGCAGGCGACCGAGAAGTTCAGCAAGGCCAAGGAGCACCAGGACAAGCTCGAGAAGGAAATCGGGCAGCTCCAGGACCAGGTCGCCCGTGGCCAGGAGGACCTCAACAACCTGCGCGGCACCCTCGGGTCCATGGCGAGCGCCCAGTACCGCACCGGCGGCATCGACCAGTCCCTCGCGCTCTTCCTCTCGGCCGACCCGGACAACTACCTCGACAAGGCCTCCACGCTGGAGCAGTTGAGCGGCAAGCAGGTCGAAGCGGTCCAGAAGATCCAGGCCAAGCAGCGCAGCCTCGCGCAGCAGCGCCAGGAGGCCGCGGGCAAGCTCACCGACCTCGAGGCCACCCGCAAGGAGCTCGGCGAGAAGAAGAAGGCCTCGACGGACAAGCTCGCCGAGGCCCAGGCGCTCCTCAACACCCTGACCGCCCAGGAGCGGACGCAGCTCAAGGACGAGGACAGCCGCGCCAGCCGTGGGCAGAACGACCGCGTCGACCTCGGCGACGTCAAGCCCTCCGGCCGCGCCGGGGCCGCCCTCGCCGCCGCCCAGACCAAGCTGGGCAGCGCGTACGTCCCCTCCGCCACCGGCCCCAACTCCTTCGACTGCTCGGGCCTGACCCAGTGGGCGTACAAGCAGGCCAACGTCTCGATCTCGCGCACCACGTTCACGCAGATCAATGACGGCACCCGGATCGGCAAGAGCCAGCTCCAGCCGGGCGACCTGGTCTTCTTCTACGACGACCTCCACCACGTCGGCCTGTACGCCGGCAACAACACGGTGCTGCACGCCTCGAACCCGCGCGGCGGCGTCAAGTACGAATCGATGAACAACATGCCCTTCCAGTTCGGCGTCCGCGTCGGCTGACGTCCGCCCCGGACACCCCCTCAAGGCGCGCCGTAGACCGCCCATCCGGGCGAATTCCGAGGCCCCGCTCTGACCACACGCCCCGCCGGTGACCTGCGTCTCCGGTGGGGCGTCACTGTGTGTGCCCGTCGGCGGTCGTTGGCCGGTGCGTGTCCACGCGGCTACTGTCTGCCAGCGCGGAACCCGGCACACGGCCGTCCACGGAGGGCGGACCCGGGCCCCGCGCAGCGGAAGGGAGCGGTTTCACGTGGCGTCCCATCGCCGGCCCGGGCTCAGTGCCCTCGACCGGCACACGAAGGTCACCGTCCTCACCGCCGCCGCGGCGGGAGCCGCGGTCGCCATGACGGCCGCATCCGCGAGCGCGGCCCCCGGCCTGCCCCACGAACCGGTCGGAGGGGGCAAGACCAGCGCCCGGGCCCAGGTCGACCGGCTTCTGGAGGAGGCCGAGCAGGCCACCGAGCACTTCAACGAGGCGGGGGAGAAGGCCGACAAGCTCCGCGCCGAGGTCAACCGGACCCAGGACGCGGTGGCCCGCGGCCAGGACCGCATCAACACCATGCGGGGCATCCTCGGCACCTTCGCCGGGGCCCAGTACCGCTCCGGCGGCATCGATCCCGCCGTCGAGCTGATGCTGTCCGAGAGCCCGGACGACTACCTGGAGAAGGCCTCCGCCCTCGACCGGCTGAC
Organism: Streptomyces sp. NPDC060028; assembly: GCF_042736725.1. Lineage (NCBI taxonomy): Bacteria > Bacillati > Actinomycetota > Actinomycetes > Kitasatosporales > Streptomycetaceae > Streptomyces > Streptomyces sp. NPDC060028. Next base: position 22,102 of record NZ_JBHWVJ010000062.1, read on the forward strand.
CGGAGCCCAGGCCCGCCGCCTCGACGAACTGCGCTCCGAGCAGCGCCGGCTCGCCCTGCAGCGCGAGGAGGCCTCCCGCAAGCTCGCCGAACTGGACGTCGTACGCGCGGACGTGGCCCGGCAGAAGCGGGCGGTCACGGCGAAGCTCGCCGCCGCCCGCCGGCTGCTGAACGCGATGCCCACACAGGAACGCGCCGACTTCGAGCGTGCCTCGCGCTCCGGCGGCCGCCCCGACGGGCCGCCCGACCTGCCCTCGCTCGGCCCTTCCTCGGGGCGCGCCGCGACCGCCGTGATGGCGGCCCGGTCCGCGGTCGGCCGCCCGTACGTGTGGGGTTCCACCGGGCCCTCCGGCTTCGACTGCTCCGGGCTGATGGTGTGGTCCTACCGCCAGGCGGGCGTCTCCCTGCCGCGCACCTCGCAGGCCCAGCGGTACGCCGGCCGGCGCGTCCCGCTCTCGGAGGCGCAGCCGGGCGACCTGGTGACGTACCGCTCGGACGCCAGCCATGTCGGCATGTACGTCGGCAACGGGCAGGTGGTGCACGCCCCGTACCCCGGGGCCCGGGTGCGGTACGACCCCGTCGGGATGATGCCGGTGTCCTCGGTGACCCGCCCCTGACCCTGCCGTGCGTACGATCGGCTGATGCTGCCGGCGCACCACCCCCTCCGTCGTACCGCCGTACGAGCCCTGCCGATGCTGCTGAGCGCGCTCCTGGCCGGGTGCGGGCCCGGGGCGCGGCCGGCCGACACCGCCGGACGCGAGGTACGGCGCGCCGTGGCCGCGTGGTCCGCGGCCCCGCCCGAGGGGCTCGCCGGGCTCCCGCTGGAGGGGTGGTCGTACGAGGTCACCTCCGTCCGGGAGGACGGCGTACGGGCCTTCGCGCGGGCGGAGCTGCACTACCGGCTCACCGGCTACGACGCGGCCCCCGCCGGATCGGCCCGCGAGGTCGAGCTGGCGGCCGCGGCCGACGGGGGATGGCGGGTCACCGCCGACCGGCCCGCGCCGGGCGCGCTGCCGCAACTGTGGGACCAGGGGCCCGTCACGGTGGAGCGGGGCGCGCACGCACTGGTGCTGGGCGGCGCCGGTCAGAGCCCCGGGACCCTGGCCGCCGTCGCCGCCGAAGCCGACCGGGCGGTCCCGGCGGTGAGCGCCGCCTGGCCCGGGCCCTGGGCGGGGCGGGTCGTGGTGCTGGTCCCCGGGTCGCTGGAGCGGATGGCGCAGCTGCTGGGCCGGCCGGCCGACGAGTACCGGGGGCTGGGCGCGGTCACCGTGGGGCGGGTGGGCGGCGCCCCGGCCGCCGCGGACCGGGTCGTCGTCAACCCGGAGGGGTACGGGCAGCTCACGGCCGAGGGTCGGCGGATCATCCTGACCCACGAGACCACGCATGTGGCCACCCGCGCGGAGACCACCGCGACGACCCCGCTGTGGCTCTCCGAGGGCTTCGCGGACTGGGCGGCGTACCGAGGCAGCGGCAGCGGCAGCGCTCCGGTGCGGGCCGCGCCGACGCTCGGCCGCGCGGTGCGGGCGGGTGAGCTGCCGGGCGCGCTCCCGGCCAACGAGGCGTTCGCCTTCGGCGGGGACGCGGACGCGCTGGCGCGGGCGTACGAGGGCGCGTGGCTGGCCTGCCGGCTGATCGCGGACCGGTGGGGTGACGCGGCGCTGGTCGCGCTGTACGGGAAGGCGGGGCGCGAGCCGCTGGCGACGGCGCTCCAGGAGACGCTCGGGACGGACCAGGCGGGGCTGACCCGGGCCTGGCAGGAGGACCTGCGCCGGGAGCTGGCCCGGTAGCGGCTCCGGTAATGTCGGCAGGCGATGCACAAGACGCTGATCGTGACCAACGACTTCCCGCCTCGACCGGGCGGCATCCAGGCCTTCCTGCACAACATGGCGCTGCGGCTGGATCCGGACCGGATCGTCGTCTACGCCTCCACCTGGAAGCACGGCGCGGAGGGCCGCGAGGCCACCGCGGCCTTCGACGCGGAGCAGCCCTTCCAGGTCGTGCGCGACCGCTCGACGATGCTGCTGCCGACACCGCGGGTGACCCGGCGGGCGGTGGGCCTGCTGCGCGAACACGGCTGCGAGTCGGTGTGGTTCGGCGCGGCGGCCCCGCTCGGGCTGATGGGTCCGGCGCTGCGGCGGGCGGGGGCGCGGCGGATCGTCGCGACCACGCACGGGCACGAGGCGGGCTGGGCGCAGCTGCCGGCCGCGCGGCAGTTGCTGCGGCGGATCGGCGAGGGCACGGACACGCTGACGTACCTGGGGGAGTACACGCGCTCGCGGATCGCCTCGGCGGTGACGCGGCGGGCGGCGGCGCGCATGGTGCAACTCCCGCCGGGGGTCGACGAGAAGACCTTCCACCCCGGGTCGGGCGGCGCCGAGGTGCGGGCCCGGCTGGGGCTCACGGAGCGGCCGGTGGTGGTGTGCGTGTCCCGGCTGGTGCCGCGCAAGGGGCAGGACACGCTGATCGAGGCGATGCCGCGGATCCTGGCGGCGGTGCCGGAGGCGGTGCTGCTGGTGGTCGGCGGCGGGCCGTACGAGGCGGACCTGCGGGCGCTGGCCGCGTCTGCCGGGGTCGCCGGCTCGGTGGTGTTCACGGGGGCGGTCCCCTGGTCCGAACTGCCCGCCCACTACGGCGCGGGGGACGTCTTCGCGATGCCGTGCCGGACCCGGCGGGGCGGGCTGGACGTGGAGGGACTCGGCATCGTCTACCTGGAGGCGTCGGCGACGGGCCTGCCGGTGGTGGCGGGGGACTCGGGCGGCGCGCCGGACGCGGTGCTGGACGGGGAGACGGGGTGGGTCGTGCGGGGCGGGTCCCCCGAGGACGCGGCGGACCGCATCGTCGCCCTCCTCCAGGACCCGGCCCTGCGGGCGCGCATGGGCGCGGCCGGGCGCGCCTGGGTCGAGGAGAAGTGGCGCTGGGACCTCCTGGCGGAGCGCCTGCGCGAGCTGCTCTGACAGGTGCGGCCCCGATGCGCGGGCTGCGCCCCCGGACCCCCGCGCTCACATGCCGGCGAGGCCGGTTTTTGCCGGAGCCATGTCTGACTGTCTCTCAGATGCCTGTCAAGGCGGCGTCTAGCTGGAAGGCCGGATTCCGCCCATGATGCGCCCATGACACCAAACCTGACGCGTCGTCACCTTCTGGGGATCGGCGCCCTCCAGACGGCCGCGGCCCTCGGCTTCACCCGGATCGGCCTGGCCTCCGCCTCCGCCGTGGAGCCGGGCGCAGCCCACTACGCCCCCGCCATCGTCGTCGGCTCCGGCTACGGATCCGCCGTCGCCGCCCTGCGCCTCGGACAGGCCGGCGTGCGTACCGTCGTCCTGGAGATGGGACGGCTCTGGGACACCCCCGGCCCCGACGGCAAGGTCTTCCCCTCCACGTCCGCTCCCGACCAGCGCTCCATGTGGTATCGCACCCGCACCGAGGCACCCCTCGCGCAGTTCCTCTGGCTGGACGTCGTCAACCGCAACATCAGCCCGTACCCCGGAGTCCTGGACCGCGTGAACTACGGCGACATGTCCGTGTACGTGGGACGGGGCGTCGGCGGGGGATCACTGGTCAACGGCGGGATGGCGCCCACCCCGAAGCGGTCCTACTTCTCCGAGGTGCTCCCGCAGGTCGACGCCGACGAGATGTACGGCACCTACTACCCCCGCGCCCGCGCCATGCTCGGCGTCAACGACATCGACCCCGCCTGGTTCGAGTCCACGGAGTGGTACCGCTTCGCCCGGATCTCCCGCAAGCACGCCCAGAACACCGGCCTGAAGACCACCTTCGTCCCCAACGTCTACGACTTCGAGTACATGAAGCGCGAGGCCGCCGGCACCGCGACCAGGTCCGCGCTCGCCGGCGAGGTCATCTACGGCAACAACCACGGCAAGAAGAGCGTCGACAAGACCTACCTCGCCGCGGCACTCGGCACCGGCAACGTCACCATCGAGACCATGCAGCGCGTGGTCGGCGTCCGCCAGGACCCCGCCGGGGGATACGTACTGACCGTGCGGACCAGCGACGTCACGGGAAGGGTCGTCCAGGTGCGCGAACTCGGCTGCGGGCAGCTGTTCCTCGGGGCCGGGAGCCTGGGCACCACGGAGATCCTGCTCCGGGCCCGCGAAACCGGCACCCTCCCGGCGCTGAACGACAAGGTCGGGCTCGGCTGGGGCCACAACGGCAACGTCATGACCGCCCGCGCCAACCACCTGTGGGACACCGTCGGCGCCAACCAGGCCACCATGCCCGCCCTCGGCATCGACGACTGGGACAACGCCTCGAACCCGGTCTTCGCGGAGATCGCCCCGCTGCCCATGGGGATCGAGCACTGGATCTCGATGTACCTGGCCATCACCAAGAACCCCGAGCGCGGGCACTTCACGTACGACGCGGCCGCCGACTCGGCGCGCCTGAACTGGACCCGGGACCAGAACACGCCCTCGGTCAACGCGGCGAAGAACCTCTTCGACCGCATCAACCGGAAGAACTTCACCATCTACCGGTACGACCTGTTCGGCGACAACAGGGCCTTCGCCGACAACTTCACCTACCACCCGCTCGGCGGCTGCGTGCTCGGCGCCGCGACCGACGACTACGGCCGCGCCAAGGGGTACCAGGGGCTGTACGTCGTCGACAGCTCCCTGATCCCCGGGTCGCTCGGCGTCAATCCGTTCGTGACCATCACCGCTCTCGCCGAACGGAACATGGCCCGGATCCTCGCCGAGGACCCGCGGTAAGGGGGACGGGGACTAGCCCCGGTAAAGCGCCTCGATCTCGTCCGCGAAGTCCTTCGCCACCACGTTGCGCTTCAGCTTCAGCGACGGCGTGATGTGGCCCGACTCCTCCGTGAACTGGGAGGGAAGAATGCGGAATTTCCGCACCGATTCCGCCTTGGAAACCGCCGCGTTGCCGTCGTCGACGGCCTTCTGGACGGCGGCGATCAGCTCCGCGTCCTCGCGCAGCTCCGCCGCCGTCACCCCGGCCGGCTTGCCGTTCTCCGCGGCCCAACGGCCCAGGAACTCCTCGTCGATGGTGACCAGCGCCGCCACGAACGGCCGCGCGTCGCCCACCACCATGCACTCCGCGACCAGCGCGTGTGCCCGGATCCGGTCCTCGATCACCGCGGGAGCGACGTTCTTGCCGCCCGCCGTGACGATGAGCTCCTTCTTGCGGCCGGTGATCGCGAGGTAGCCGTCCTCGTCGAGGGTGCCGACGTCGCCGGTGTGGAACCAGCCGTCGGTCAGCGCCTCGGCGGTCGCCGTCTCGTTCTTCCAGTACTCCTTGAAGATGTGCTCGCCGTGCAGCAGCACCTCGCCGTCGTCGGCGATGCGCACCACCGAGCCCGGCAGCGGCTGGCCGACCGTACCGATCTTCTGGCGGTCCCACGGGTTGAAGGCCGTGGCCGCGCAGGACTCGGTCAGGCCGTAGCCCTCCAGGACCGTGAAGCCGATGCCGCGGAAGAAGTGTCCGAGCCGCTCGCCCAGCGGGGCGCCGCCGGAGATCGCGTACTCGCCGCGCCCGCCGAGGACCCCGTGCAGCTTGCTGTAGACCAGCTTCGTGAACAGCTTGTGCTTGAGCTTGAGCCCGAAGGACGGGCCGCCCGGGGCGTCCAGCGCGCGGCTGTACGCGATCGCCGTCTCGGCCGCCGCGTCGAAGATCCTGCCCTTGCCGTCGGCCTGCGCCTTGGCGCGCGCCGAGTTGTAGACCTTCTCGAAGACGCGCGGGACGCCCAGGATCAGCGTCGGCCGGAACGACTGGAGCTCGTCGGTCAGGTTCTTGATGTCCGGTACGCAGCCCAGCCGGATCGGCGCCAGCACGGCCGCCACCTCCACCAGGCGCCCGAAGACGTGCGCGGCCGGCAGGAAGAGCAGCACCGAGCACTCACCGGTGCGGAAGAGCGGGCTCAGGCGCTCCACCACGTTGCCGCACTCGGCGAAGAAGTTGCGGTGGGTCAGCACACAGCCCTTGGGACGGCCGGTGGTGCCCGAGGTGTAGACGATGGTGGCGGCGTCGTCGGCGCCCGCGAGGCTGCTGCGCTCGTCCACCTCGGCGTCGGTGACCCCGGCGCCGGCGGCCTTGAGGCTCTCCAGCGCACCCTGCTCGATCTCCCAGACCTCGCGCAGGTCGGGCAGCCGCTCGCGCAGGGCGGCCACGGACGCGCTGTGCCCGGGGGACTCCACGACGACCGCGACGGCGCCGGAGTCGCCGAGGATCCACTGGATCTGCTCGGGGGAGCTGGTCTCGTACACGGGGACGGTGACGCCGCCCGCGCTCCAGATCGCGAAGTCGAACAGCACCCACTCGTAGCGGGTACGCGAGATCAGCGCGACCCGGTCGCCGGGGCGGACGCCGGAGGCGATCAGGCCCTTGGCCGCGGCACGCACCTCGGCGAGGAACTCGGTCGCGGTCACGTCCTGCCACTGGCCGTCGACCTTGCGCGCCATCACGGCGGTGTCTGGATGCTGAGCGGCATTGCGGCGGATGAGATCCGTCAGGTTCCCGTCCGACGGGACCTCGTACAGGGCCGGAAGGCTGAACTCGCGCAAGACTGCTGCTCCTCTGGGCGCCATCGCCACGTGTGGACCGACCGGACGTTACCCACCGGTAGTGGGTTCCCGATAGAGGGAACCGGCCAGATGTTCCGTGCGTCACACGACGCGCCGGTACCGAGCCGACAGTAGTCGACCCCGTTCTGGACTCGGAAGTAACCGCAGGTCCGGCCGCCTGAGCCGCTGCCACTACCCGCCGTGGCCAAGCGCCCCTAGGGTGGCGGCATGGGTGGCAGGAAAAGCAGCACACGGATCCACGTCGTCAGCGACGTCCACGGCAACGCGCAGGCCCTCGCCCGGGCCGGCGACGGCGCCGACGCGCTGATCTGCCTCGGTGACCTGGTGCTCTTCCTCGACTACGCCGACCACTCGCGCGGCATCTTCCCCGACCTCTTCGGCGTCGAGAACGCGGACCGGATCGTCGAGCTGCGCACGGCCCGCCGCTTCGAGGAAGCGCGCGAATTCGGCCGCCGGCTGTGGGACGGGCTGGACCGGGAGCGGCTGATCGAGGGCGCGGTGCGCCGCCAGTACGCCGAGATGTTCGCCGCCTTCCCCAGCCCCACGTACGCCACCTACGGCAATGTCGACGTCCCCGCCCTCTGGCAGGAGTACGCGGGCCCGGGCCTGACCGTGCTCGACGGCCAGCGGGCGGAGATCGGCGGCCTGGTCTTCGGCTTCGTCGGCGGCGGCCTGCCCTCGCCGATGCGCACCCCGTACGAGGTGGCGGAGGAGGAGTACGCCGCCAAGGTCGAGGCGCTGGGCGAGGTCGACGTACTGTGCTCGCACATCCCGCCGGAGGTGCCGGAGCTCTGCTACGACACGGTCGCGCGCCGGTTCGAGCGGGGGAGCGAGGCGCTGCTGGCCGCGATCCGCCGGACCCGGCCCCGGTACGCGCTCTTCGGGCACGTGCACCAGCCGCTGGCCCGGCGGATGCGGATCGGCGGCACGGAGTGCGTGAACGTCGGGCACTTCGCGGCGACCGGGCGGCCGTGGGCCCTGGAGTGGTGAGGTCTGCGCGCGCGATAGCCTTCACGCGGCGGCCGTAGGCCGCACAATTCCTCGACTACTCTCCCCCAGCCACCGCTGGGAGGTACACCCACGGAGGAGCGACCGCGATGGCGGAACACACCAGCTCGAGCATCACGATCGAGGCGGCCCCGGCCGACGTCATGGCCGTGATCGCCGACTTCGCCCGCTACCCCGAGTGGACCGGCGAGGTGAAGGAGGCCGAGGTGCTGGCCGCCGACGCCGAGGGCCGGGCCGAGAAGGTCCGGCTGCTGCTCGACGCCGGCGCGATCAAGGACGACCACACCCTCAACTACACCTGGAAGGGTGCGGACGAGGTCAGCTGGACCCTGGACAAGTCCCAGATGCTCCGCCAGCTCGACGGTTCGTACCTGCTGGCGCCGCTGGACGGCGGCGAGCGCACCGAGGTCACCTACCAGCTGACCGTGGACGTCAAGATCCCGATGCTGGGCATGATCAAGCGCAAGGCGGAAAAGGTCATCATCGACCGCGCCCTGGCCGGCCTGAAGAAGCGCGTCGAGTCCGTCGCCTGACCCGCCGTTGGCGGGCTGGATTGCCCGCAGGGCAATTTCAGCCCCGCCGGCGTTTGAGGCGCGGGGTCTGGGGCGGAGTCCCAGCAGTGCCGCCGCGCACCAATCGAACCCCGGAGCACCCGCACCATGACCATGCTGCTGATCACCGGCCCCGGAGGGGCAGGGCGGAGCACCGTCGCCGCCGCCACCGCCCTCGCCGCGGCCCGCGACGGGCGGCGGGTGCTGGTGCTCTCCGGCGACCCGCTGGCCGCGCTGGTGGGCGCGCCGACGGGAGAGCCCGCCGAGCTCGTGGCGGGGCTGCGCGCCGCACCCGTGGCGGCGAACCTGTGGGCCGGCCGGATCGACTCCGGCGAGGAGTTCCGCCAAGAGCTCGTCGCCCTCCAGGAGCGCGGCTCCACCCTCCTCGGCATGGTCGGCGCCCGCCCGCTCGGGGCCGACGAGCTCACCGAGCTGCCCGGCGCCGAGCAGTTCGCGCTGCTGCGCGCCCTGCGGCGGGCCGCCGCCGCGCCCGCCTTCGACCTCGTCGTCGTGGACATGCCGCCGCTGCATCAGACGGTGACCACCCTCGCGCTCCCCGCACAGCTGCGCCGCTACCTCGCCCGGCTGCTGCCCGCGGAGCGCCAGGCGGCCCGCGCCCTGCGTCCCGTACTGGCCCAGCTGGCCGGGGTGCCGATGCCCGCGCAGTGGCTGTACGAGGCCGCCGCGCGCTGGGACGAGGAGCTGGCCGCCGTGCAGGCCGTCGTGGAGGACGCCACCACCGAGGTACGGCTCGTCGCCGAGCCCGGGCCGGCCGCCGCCGCGGCGCTGCGGACCGGGGTGCTCGGGCTCGCCCTACACCAGGTCCGGATCGGCGACCTCGTCGTCAACCGGCTGGTGCCGAAGGACTCCCCCGATCCCTGGCTCGCCTCCCTCGCGGCCCAGCAGCGCGCCTTCGCCGACGAGTGGTGCCTCGACGTCCCGCTGCGGGAGCTGGCCCACCTCGGGCGGGACCCGCGCGGCCTCGCCGACCTGACGGAACTGGCCGAGTCGCTGGAGCCGGCCGGATCGGCCGGGCCGGCCGGCGCCGCCGCCGGGCTCCGGCCCGCCTGGCCCGTCGAGGACCGGCTCGCCGAGGACGGGGTACTCGTCTGGGCGGTACCGCTGCCCCGGGCCGAGAAGCGCGACCTCGACCTGATCCGCCGCGGCGACGAGCTGCTGCTCACGGTCGGCCCGTACCGCAGGATCGTTTCCCTGCCGGGGGCGCTGCGCCGCTGCACGGTCTCCGGCGCCGCCCTCGCCGACGACCGGCTCCGCATCCGCTTCACCCCGGACCCCGACCTCTGGCCACGGACGCACTGAACGCCCTACCACCATTCGGGTAACGTCGAAGGTAGCCCGTACCGCACGCCCAGCAGCCGCCGCAGGAGAGTCCGCCATGAGCGAGGCCACCGACCGCCCCACCGACGAAGACGCCTGGGCCAAGGCCTGCGCCGAGGACCTGGCCGCGGAGAAGGAGCGGCTCCGCACGGAGCAGGGCGCCGGCGCGGGGGCCACGGGGACCGCCGCCGAGGAGCTGTTCAAACTCTTCGAGGCCGTCGCCGACAAGGTCTCCGCACTCAACAACCCGCTGCTCGGCGTCGCCGCCCAGGGCGCGGTGCGCCAGTTCGTGGACCAGGCGAAGAACGCCGCCAAACCCGTCATCGAGCGCAACCCCGAGGTCTTCGACCACCTCGCCGCGGCCGGCTCCGAGCTCCTCGCCGCCTACCGCTCGGCGGTCGAGGGGCACGAGCGCCGCTGGACCCGCGGCGAGCCCGCCCGCGGCAGTGCCGAGGACCCGCGCGACGACCCCCGCGACGACCCCCGTGACGAGGGCGACGGCGGCGGCGGCGAGCGGATCGATCTCGACTGATCCTGCTGCTCACTCGGGTACCGTTGACGGCGGCGGGGTTTGACCGGAAACCGAGGGACTAATGGGACTCACCATCGGCGTCGACATCGGCGGCACGAAGATCGCGGCCGGCGTGGTCGACGAAGAGGGCACCATCCTTGAGACGTACAAGGTGCCCACCCCGCCGACCGCGGACGGAGTGACGGACGCGATCTGCGCCGCCGTCTCCGAAGTCAGCAGCAACCACACCATCGACGCCGTCGGCATCGGCGCCGCCGGATACGTGGACGACAAGCGCGCGACCGTACTCTTCGCGCCGAACATCGACTGGCGGCACGAGCCGCTGAAGGACAAGGTCGAGCAGCGCATCGGCCTGCCCGTCGTCGTCGAGAACGACGCGAACTGCGCGGCCTGGGGCGAATACCGCTTCGGCGCCGGGCAGGGCCACGACGACGTCATCTGCATCACGCTCGGCACCGGCCTGGGCGGCGGCATCATCATCGGCAACAAGCTGCGGCGCGGACGCTTCGGCGTCGCCGCCGAGTTCGGCCACATCCGGGTCGTCCCCGACGGCCTGCTGTGCGGGTGCGGCAGCCAGGGCTGCTGGGAGCAGTACGCCTCCGGGCGCGCGCTCGTCCGGTACGCGAAGCAGCGCGCCAACGCGACCCCGGAGCGGGCGCAGATCCTCCTCGCGCTCGGGGACGGCACGGTCGAGGGCATCGAGGGCAAGCACATCAGCGCGGCCGCCCGGCAGGGCGATGCCGTGGCGGTGGACTCCTTCCGCGAACTGGCCCGCTGGGCCGGCGCGGGCCTCGCGGACCTGGCCTCCCTCTTCGACCCGTCGGCGTTCATCGTCGGCGGCGGGGTCTCCGACGAGGGCGAACTCGTCCTCGACCCGATCCGCAAGTCCTTCCGGCGCTGGCTGATCGGCGGGCAGTGGCGGCCGCACGCGCAGGTGCTCGCCGCGCAGCTCGGCGGCAAGGCCGGCCTGGTCGGCGCGGCGGACCTGGCCCGCCAGGGCTGACCCGTACGACTCGAACTGCCCGCCGCGCCCCCTGGGGAGCGGCGGGCAGTCTGGTTATGTTGCCCGTATGGATTTGCCGAACTCCCACACTGCCACTGATGGTTCCGCCGTGATCCGGGTGCTCAGCTACAACATCCGCTCGCTGCGCGACGACGAGGAGGCGCTGGTCCGGGTGATCCGGGCGTGCGCGCCCGACCTGGTGTTCGTACAGGAGGCGCCGCGGTTCTTCCGGTGGCGCAAGCACGCGGCGCGGCTCGCCGCGAAGTCCGAACTGGTGGTGCTGTCGGGCGGTGCCACCGCCGCCGGGCCGCTGCTGCTGTGCTCGCTACGGGCCTTCGTGGAGCGCACCGAGGACGTGCTGCTCCCGCTGACGCCCGGCCGGCACCGGCGGGGCTTCGCGACGGCCGTGGTCCGCTTCGGTGCGGCGCGGATGGGCGTGGTCAGCGCGCACCTGTCGCTCGACGCGGCGGAGCGGCGGGCCCAGGCGGAGCTGCTCCTGGACCGGCTCGCGGCGATGGGCGCCCCGCACGGGATCGCGGCGGGCGACATCAACGAGGGCCCGGCCGGGCCCTCGTTCACCCGGCTCGCCGGTGCGCTCCAGGACTGCCGGGCCGTCGCCCCCTGGGGAGGGGAGTCCACGTTCCCCTCGCGGGCGCCGGAGCGGCGGATCGACGCCGTCTTCGCCACGCGGGGGGTGGAGGTGCTGGCCTGCGGCGTCCCTGCGGGGCTGCCGGGGCTGACCCCCGCCGACTTCTCCTCGGCGACCGACCACCTCCCGGTCCTGGCGGCCCTCCGTGTCCCCGCGGCCCCCTGACCTCAAACGCAGGCGAGGCTGATCTTCACCCGGAAAAGGCGGCATCAGCCGAAATTCAGCCCCGTCGGCGATTGAGGCGCGGGGTCTGGGGCGGAGCCCCGGGTGTTCCGGGTCGGGCTAGACCACCGCGCCGCGGCCCGGGTCGTCCTCGTCGTCGTCGCCCTGCGACATGCGGGCCACCAGCGTCGCGAAACCGCCCAGGAAGCCGCCGATGCCCAGCGTCGTCAGCCACCACGTCATCTCCCACTGCAAGACGACGGCCAGGAGCAACAGCACCGGGCCGCCCACCACCGCCAGCCACGCGAACTTCGACGTCGCGTCCGCCGGCGGCAGCTCCGGCTCCGGGGGGACGAAGTGTCCCTCCTCCGCCCGGTCGGCCGGGTCCTCGTCCTTCGGCTCCACCGGCGAGTGGTCCCGGGGGCCGCTCAGGCCCACGCCCGGGGCGAACACCACCGAGCTCCCCAGCGCCGCCGCCGGGGGCGCAGCCGGCGGCTCCGGCTTCACGTCCTCCTCCGGCAGCAGCAGGTTCTCGATCGGCTTGAACGGCCGCGCCCCCGGCGGGTCCGGCGGCTCCTGCCCGTACCCGGCGACGATCGCTGCCCACGCCGCTTCCTCGTCCAGCGGCGGAACACCGCCCGACTGTTCCTCGTGCTCAGCCACCCGCCTCCGCCCCCTCCCTGCCCACGCTCTCCGCCAGTCGGCCGACGAACGCATAGCTGTCCGCGAAGATCCGCTCCGCGTCATGGTCCAACGTCGCGACGTGGTAGCTCTGTTCCAGCAGGGTCTCGGTGACGTCCGCCGAGGAGATCCGCGCCAGGATCCGCGCCGAGTCGACCGGCGGTACGACATGGTCCTGCGGGCTGTGCAGCAGCAGCACCGGCTGCGTCACCTGCGGCAGCTCGGCGTCCAGCATCTGGAGGAACTTCCGCAGCGAGTGCGCGGCACGGGTCGGGACCCGGTCGTAGCCGACCTCTTCCGAGCCCTGCTTCGCGATGTCGCTGGCGATGCCCGCCGTGGAGCGGATGAAGTGCTGGGCCACCGGAAGGGCGAAGGCCATCGGGTCGTGCACCTTGTTGGCCGGGTTGACCAGGACGAGCCCGCTGATCGACTCCCCGTGCTTGGCCGCCAGCCGCAGCGTGAGCGCTCCGCCCATCGACAGCCCGAAGACGAACACCTGCTCGCAGCGCTCCAGCAGCTCCCGCAGCGCCCGGTCGACCTCGGCGTACCAGTCCTGCCAGCCCGTGAGCTGCATGTCCTGCCACCGCGTCCCGTGTCCGGGGAGCAGCGGCAGGGAGACCGTCAGCCCCCGCCCGGCCAGATACTCGGCCCAAGGACGCAGGGACTGCGGGGAACCGGTGAAGCCGTGGCAGAGGAGGACGCCGACCTCTCCGCCCTCGTGGCGGAACGGCTCGGCTCCAGGGAGGACGGGCACCAGGATCTCCTAGGTCATGAGGGGTTGGCGGGTGCGTTGCTCTGTGTGACTTCACCGTACGCGACCGGGATGACACCGACCAGGGTCGTCGGGCCCCTCCGGGCGGAGCCAGGGGATAAGGTCTGTTCGACAGACACAGGAAGGCTTTCGAGTTGATCTACGGCGCAATGAAGTTCTCCATCGGCGGTTCCCTGAAGCTCGCCTTCAGGCCGTGGGTGGAGGGCCTCGAGAACATTCCCGCGGAGGGGCCGGCGATCCTCGCGAGCAACCACCTGTCCTTCTCCGACTCCTTCTTCCTCCCGGCCGTGCTGGACCGGAAGGTGACCTTCATCGCGAAGGCGGAGTACTTCACCTCCCCGGGCGTCAAGGGCAAGCTGACGGCCGCCTTCTTCAAGGGCGTCGGCCAGCTCCCGGTGGACCGCTCCGGTGCGCGCGGGGCCGGCGAGGCCGCGATCAAGAGCGGCGTCGAGGTCATCGAGCGCGGGGAGCTGTTCGGTATTTACCCCGAGGGCACGCGTTCACCCGACGGCCGCCTCTACCGCGGCAAGCCCGGCGGTCTGGCCCGGGTGGCCCTGGCCACCGGCGCGCCCGTGATCCCCGTCGCGATGATCGACACGGAGAAGATCCAGCCGCCCGGCAAGGTGGTCCCCAAGCTGATGCGCCCGGGCATCCGGATCGGCAAGCCGCTGGACTTCAGCCGCTACCACGGCATGGACGGCGACCGCTTCATCCTCCGCTCGGTGACCGACGAGGTCATGTACGAGATCATGAAGCTGTCCGGCCAGGAGTACGTGGACATCTACGCGACGGCGGCCAAGCGCCAGATGGCCGACGCCGAGAAGGCCGCCAAGAGCGAGAAGGCCGCGGAGAAGGCGGCCGCCGACAAGGCCGCCGCCGACACGACCGCGGAGTAGCAGTACGGGCGCTGCCGCCCGCAGGGCCCGGGGTGGGTGGGTGGGGGAGATGGCCAAACGCGAGCGCGTCGTACGCATGTCGGTCGAGCAGCCGCTCTGGCGGGCGCTGACCGCCTACCGGCTGCTCACCATGGTCTACGCGGTGCTGCTCTTCGCCTCCGCGTACAAGGAGTTCGACCGGCCCCGGATCGCGATCGGCTACCTCGCCGTCCTCGCGGTCTGGACGCTGCTCACCCTCCCCAAGGCGGCGAACGCGGCCAGCTGCACCAAGCGGTTCCTGTGCGCCGACCTCACCGTCGCCTGCGTCGGGATCCTGCTCACCCCGCTCGCCGACACCCACGAGCGGATCGCCTCCGGCGGCCCGACCCTGCCCACGATCTGGACCGCCGGGTCCGTCCTCGCCTTCGCCATCAAGGGCGGCTGGCGCTGGGCCTGCTTCGCCTCCACCTTCGTCGCCGCCGCCAACATCGTCCAGCGCGGCGCCCCCACCCGGGACACCCTGCACAACGTCCTGCTGGTCTGGGTCGCCTCCGTCGCCATCGGCTACGTCGTCGAGGTCGCCCGGGCCAGTGAGGCCACCCTCGCCCGCGCCCTGGAGATCGAGGCCGCCACCCGGGAGCGCGAGCGCCTGGCCCGCGACATCCACGACGGGGTCCTCCAGGTGCTGGCCATGGTCCAGCGGCGCGGCACCGACCTGGGCGGGGAGGCCGCCGAGCTCGGCCGCATGGCCGGTGAGCAGGAGGTCGCGCTGCGCACGCTCGTCTCCAGCGGGCTGCTGCCCGCCTCCCGGGTCTCCCGCGACGGGTCGCGGGGCGCGCTGGTGGCCGCGTACGAGGTGGAGGAGTCCGGCGCCGACGAGGGCGAGCTGGACCTGCGCACCCTCCTCGCCCCGTACGCCGGCTCGCGGGTGACCTTCGCGGAACCGGGCACCCCGGTGCCGCTGCCGGTGCCCGCCGCGCGGGAGCTGGCCGCGGCCGTCGGCGCCGCCCTGGACAACGTGCGCAGGCACGCCGGTGAGGGGGCCAGGGCCTGGATCCTGGTCGAGGACTGGGGCGACGAGGTGATCGTGACCGTCCGCGACGACGGTCCGGGCATCCCGGCCGGCCGCCTCGACCAGGCGGAGGGCGAGGGCCGCATGGGGGTGGCCCTGTCCATCCGCGGCCGGCTGCGGGACCTCGGCGGCAGCGCCGAGCTGGTGTCCGTCCCCGGGCAGGGCACCGAAGTGGAACTGAAAGTACCGAGGGAGAGAACCCAGTGAACGAGCCGAGCCACCCGAGCCAGCCGACCCGGCCGGGCGACATCAAGGTGATGGTCGTCGACGACCACCCCATGTGGCGGGACGCGGTCGCCCGCGACCTCGCCGCCGCGGGCTACGACATCGTGGCCACCGCCGGCGACGGCCCCGAGGCGCTGCGCCGGGCTCCCGCGGCCGCCCCGCACGTGCTGGTCCTCGACCTCAACCTGCCCGGCATGCCCGGGGTCCAGGTCTGCAAGGAGCTCGTCGGCGCCGACCCCGCCCTGCGGGTCCTCGTCCTGTCCGCGAGCGGGGAGCACGCCGACGTCCTGGAGGCGGTGAAGTCCGGCGCGACCGGCTACCTGCTGAAGTCCGCCGGAGCCCAGGAGCTCATCGACGCGGTCCGCCGCACGGCGGCCGGCGACCCGGTGTTCACCCCGGGCCTGGCCGGCCTCGTCCTCGGCGAGTACCGGCGCCTGGCCACCGACCCCGCGCCGGCCGCCGCCGACGTGCCGAAGGCCCCGCAACTGACCGACCGCGAGACCGAGGTGCTGCGGCTGGTGGCCAAGGGTCTGTCGTACAAGCAGATCGCGGAACGGCTGGTCATCTCCCACCGCACGGTGCAGAACCACGTGCAGAACACCCTGGGCAAGCTCCAGTTGCACAACCGGGTCGAGCTCGTCCGGTACGCGATCGAGCGCGGCCTCGACGACGCGTAGTCGTACTTACTTCCTCGTCCGAGTGAACGTGTGTACGCAACGCCTCGTGATTCCAACGGAATTGGCCCAACCGGCGCCCTTGCTGTGACCTGAGTCACCACTAGCGTGACCGTCATGGCGAAGGGAGATTCAATGAAGGTCGGAGTGCTGACCGGCGGCGGCGACTGCCCCGGGCTCAACGCGGTGATCAGGGCCGTGGTCCGCAAGGGCGTCCAGGAGTACGGGTACGGCTTCATCGGCTTCAAGGACGGCTGGCGCGGCGCGGTCGAGGGGGACACCGTGCCCCTCGACATCCCCGCCGTCCGCGGGATCCTGCCGCGCGGCGGGACCGTCCTCGGGTCCTCGCGCACCAACCCGTTCAAGCAGGAGAACGGGGTGCGCCGGATCAAGGAGAACCTCGCCAAGTACGAGGTGGACGCACTCGTCGCGATCGGCGGCGAGGACACCCTGGGGGTGGCCGCCCGGCTGTACGCGGAGTACGGCATCCCGTGCGTCGGCGTCCCCAAGACGATCGACAACGACCTGTCGGCCACGGACTACACCTTCGGCTTCGACACCGCCGTCGGCATCGCGACCGAGGCCATCGACCGGCTGCACACCACGGCCGAGTCGCACATGCGGGTGCTGGTCGTCGAGGTGATGGGCCGGCACGCCGGCTGGATCGCGCTGCACTCGGGGCTGGCGGGCGGCGCCAACGTCATCCTCATCCCGGAGCAGCGCTTCGACATGGACCAGGTGTGCGCCTGGGTGACCTCGCGGTTCAAGGCGAGCTACGCGCCGATCGTGGTGGTCGCGGAGGGTGCGATGCCCAAGGACGGCGAGATGGTCCTCAAGGACGCCACCAAGGACTCCTTCGGGCACGTGAGGCTGTCGGGCGTCGGCGAGTGGCTGGCCAAGGAGATCGAGGCCCGGACCGGCAAGGAGGCCCGTACGACGGTGCTCGGACACGTCCAGCGGGGCGGTACGCCGAGCGCGTTCGACCGGTGGCTGGCGACCCGGTTCGGCCTGCACGCGATCGACGCGGTGCGGGACGGGGACTTCGGCAAGATGGTCGCGCTGAAGGGGACGGACATCGTGCGGGTGCCGATCGCGGAGGCGACGGCGAAGCTGAAGACGGTGGATCCGGCGCTGTACCAGGAGGTCGGGGTCTTCTTCGGCTGAGCCGGGGCGCGAGGGCGGGTCATGGGATCATGGGTCGTAAGGTGACAAACGACCCATGGTCCGACGTACGGGAGCAGAGCGTGGAGATCCTGGCATTCGGTGTGACGGCCGACGAGAAGCCGCTCCTGGAGCGCGCCTTCGAGGGGCAGCACGAGGTCCGCTGCCTCGACGTCTTCCTGAGCGAGGACACCGCGCCCATCGCGGCCGGGTACGAGATCGTCTCGTCCAGCGTGAACGCCGACCTGAACGGCCGGGTGGTGCGGACGCTGGCGGCGGGCGGGACGCGGATGATCGCCCAGCGCTCCACCGGCTTCAACAACATCGACCTGGACGTGGCCCGGCAGCTGGGCATGACGGTCAGCCGGGTGTCGTACTACTCCCCTTACTCGGTGGCCGAGTTCGCCTGGACCCTGGCCATGGCCGTGAACCGGCGGATCGTCCGGGCCTCGAACCGGACGCGCGACTTCGACTTCCGGCTGAACGGGCTCATGGGCCGGGACATGCGCGGCCGCACGGTGGGCGTGCTCGGCACCGGCAAGATCGGCGAGGCGTTCACACGGATCGCGCACGGCTTCGGGATGAACCTGCTGGGCTGGGACGTCGCGCAGAACCCGGCGTGCGTGGAGCTGGGCATGAAGTACGTGGACAAGGACGAGCTGTTCGCGTCGGCGGACCTGATCAGCCTGCACGTGCCGCTCCTGGATTCGACGCACCACGTCATCGACTCGGCGGCGCTGAAGGCGATGAAGGACGACGCGCTGCTGGTGAACTCCAGCCGGGGCGGCCTGGTCGACACCGACGCGCTGGTGACGGAACTGCGGGCCGGCCGCTTCGCGGGCGTCGGCCTGGACGTGTACGAGGCGGAGGCCGGGGTCTTCTTCCTGGACAAGTCCCTGGAGGCGGTGGAGGACGACACCCTGGCCCGCCTGGTCACCTTCCCGAACGTGGTGGTCACCTCGCACCAGGCGTACTACACGCACGAGGCGGTGGGCCAGATCATCGACACCACGGTGCAGAACGTCGCCGACTACGTGGCGGGCCGCCGCTCGGAGAACACGCTGGTTCCCTCCCCTTCCTGACGTCGACCGCCGGCGGTCCATCCGGTCCCGCCGGCGGTCGGGCGCACGCCCGCACTGGGCCGGCTAGGCCTGGGCCGGGGTCCGCACGCCCGTCAGGAGTTCGCGGACCAGGTCCGTGCCGCGCAGGGTGAGGACCGACTCCGGGTGGAACTGGACCCCCGCGAAGCCCGACGCCGAACGAAGGGCGTGGACCTCGCCCGTCGCCGGGTCCCGGGAGATCTCCACCCCCGACAGCGCCAGCCGGGCCTCCGCCGCGTCGTCGCAGTGTGCCGTGAAGGTGTTGTAGAAGCCGACGACCTCCTGCGCCCCGAACAGGTCGATCCGGGTCTGCGCCCCCTGCGCCGGCTCCGCCTTGCGGATCAGCGGCAGGCCCAGCTCCGCCGCCAGCAGCTCGTGCCCGAGGCAGACGCCGAGGATCCCGCCCCGGTGCGAGGCCAGCAGCTCCGCCGCCAGCCCGCGCAGCAGCCGCATCTTCGGGTCCTGCGACCGCGCGGGGTTGCCCGGGCCGGGGCCCAGCACGATCGGGCCGTCCCAGGCCAGCGCGGCCGCGCGCAGCCCGGGGTCGTCGTAGCGGCGTACGGTCACGTCCAGCCCGGCCACCCGCAGCACGTGGCCCAGCATCGCCGTGAAGGTGTCCTCGCCGTCCACCACCAGCGCGTGCCCCGTCACCGGAACCGGCTGTTCCTGCATCCGGAGCCAGAACGGTGCCAGGTCCTGCCGGCGCGCCGCGAGGGCCGCCTGGACCCGGGGGTCGTCCGCGAGGCGCACCCCGCCGAAGGCCGGCCGCGGGGCCGCGGGCCGCACCCCGAGGGCCGCCAGCACCCCGGCCGCCTTGGCGTGGGTCTCCGCCACCTCTCCCGCGGGGTCGGAGTGGCGTACCAGCGTCGCGCCGACCGGCACCCGCAGGGTCCCGTCGGCGGCGATGTCGGCGGTACGGATCAGGATCGGCGAGTCCACCGTCTGGCCCCCGGAGGGGTCCAGCCCCAGCAGCGCCAGTGCGCCCGCGTAGTAGCCGCGGCCGCCGGTCTCGTACCGCTCGATCACCCGGCAGGCGTTCTGCACGGGCGAGCCGGTCACCGTCGCCGCGAACATCGTCTCGCGCAGCACCTCCCGCGCGTCCAGCGAGGACCGGCCGCGCAGCTCGTACTCGGTGTGCGCGAGGTGCGCCATCTCCTTCAGGCGCGGCCCGACGACGACCCCGCCGCGGTCGCCGACGGTGCACATCATCTTCAGTTCCTCGTCGACCACCATCGACAGCTCCTCGGTCTCCTTGCGGTCGCCGAGGAAGGCGAGGAGCGATTCGGCGGTCGGGCCCCCGGCCGGATAGCGGTAGGTCCCGCTGATGGGGTTCATCACGACGGTGCCGCCGGACATCCGCACGTGCACCTCGGGGCTGGCCCCGACGAGCGTGCGCTCCCCGGTGTGGACGACGTAGGTCCAGTACGCGCCCCGCTCGCCCTCCAGCAGCCGCCGGAACAGCGCGAGGGCATCGGCCCGGCCGAAGCCGTCGATCCGGCCCTCGTAGGTGCGCCGGATGACGAAGTTGGCGCCCTCGCCCCGGCCGATCTCGTCCTCGATGACGCGCTCGACGGTGGCCGCGTACTCCTCGTCGGCGACGTCGAAGCCGCCGTCCTCGACCCGTACCTCGTGCGCGGGCAGCGCGGCCAGAACCTCGGCGAGCGGGATCTCGTACGCCTCCTCGGCGGCCAGGACGCTCAGCGGCGTGCCGTCGTCGCGTACGTCGAACCCGCGCTCCCGGATCTGCCGGAAGGGAACGAGGGCGAGGGTGGGCAGCTCGCGCACGGGGAGGTCGGCGAGCCGCTCGGCCTCGTGCACCGGTCCGATCAGGACCTCGACGGTGTCGTGGTCCCGGCCCGGGGTGCGCCGGCGCAGCAGGGCGAACGGCGGGCAGGAGTCGTCGAGCAGTCGGCTGAGTGGGCTGAGTCGCATGGGGGTGGGGCGTCCTTCCGGTGGAGGTGGGAGGGACGGCCCGGGGACTCGGCGCGCAAACGCCGAAGGCCGCCCCTCGGGGCGGCCTTCGCGTCGCTGTCAGTGTGTACGCGCGAGAGGTGGGCCGCCGGGAGCGGTCCACCACCAGTTCAGGTTCGCTTGCGAGTACATGCACCGCACCCTAGTCCAAGTCGGCCCCATCACGCTGTACTGAACCCATACCCGGCCCTGAACCTTGGATTCCGTTCATTCGGGGGCCCCGAACCCTTCGAGGGATCTTCGTCTCACGTAGTGGGCGGCTGGCCTGAGGGGCCCTGTGACGCCGTAATGTGTATGGGGTGACCGTGAACGCTGAGACCCAAGCCCTCGCCGCCAAGGCGACCTGGCGCGACCTTCCCGCGGCGCAGCAGCCTTCGTACCCCGATGCCGAGGCTGTGCGCGCTGTCGTCGCGGACCTCGAGTCGTATCCGCCGCTCGTCTTCGCGGGCGAGTGCGACCAGCTGCGCGCCCGCCTGGGAGCCGTCGCCAAGGGCGAGGCGTTCCTGCTGCAGGGCGGCGACTGTGCCGAGGCCTTCGACGCCGTGTCCGCCGAGCACATCAGGGCGAAGCTGAAGACGCTGCTCCAGATGAGCGCCGTCCTGACGTACGCGGCCTCCGTGCCCGTCGTCAAGGTCGGCCGCATCGCCGGCCAGTACTCCAAGCCCCGCTCCAAGGACACCGAGACCCGCGACGGCATCACCCTGCCGACCTACCGCGGTGACTCGGTCAACGGCTTCCCCTTCACCGAAGAGGCCCGGATCCCGGACCCCGAGCGGCTGAAGCGCATGTACCACGCGTCGGCCTCGACGCTGAACCTGGTGCGCGCCTTCACCACCGGTGGCTACGCCGACCTGCGCCAGGTGCACGCCTGGAACCAGGACTTCGTGAAGTCGTCGCCCTCCGGACAGCGCTACGAGCAGCTGGCCCGCGAGATCGACAACGCGCTCAACTTCATGAAGGCCTGTGGCACCGACCCGGCCGAGTTCAAGGCCGTCGAGTTCTACGCCTCGCACGAGGCGCTGCTGCTCGACTACGAGGGCGCGCTGACCCGCACGGACTCGCGTACCGGCCGGCTGTACGACACCTCCGGCCACATGGTCTGGATCGGTGAGCGCACCCGCCAGCTGGACCACGCGCACATCGAGTTCTGCTCGCAGATCGCCAACCCGATCGGCGTCAAGCTCGGCCCCACCACCACGGTGGACGAGGCGCTCACGTACATCGACCGCCTGGACCCCGAGCGCGAGCCGGGCCGGCTGACCTTCGTCGTCCGCATGGGCGCCGACAAGGTCCGCGACAAGCTCCCCGAGCTCGTCGAGAAGGTCACCGCTTCGGGTGCGACCGTCGTCTGGGTCACCGACCCGATGCACGGCAACACCTTCGAGGCGGCCTCCGGCCACAAGACGCGTCGTTTCGACGACGTGCTCGACGAGGTCAAGGGCTTCTTCGAGGTCCACAAGGAGCTGGGCACGCACCCGGGCGGCATCCACGTCGAGCTCACCGGTGACGACGTCACCGAGTGCGTGGGCGGCGGCGACGAGATCTTCGTCGACGACCTGCACCAGCGCTACGAGACGGCCTGCGACCCGCGGCTCAACCGCAGCCAGTCCCTGGACCTGGCGTTCCTGGTCGCCGAGATGTACCGCGACCAGTAGGGTCGGTCAGTACGTTCATACGGCGATGGGGCGCGGATCGATGTGATCCGCGCCCCAT
>NZ_JBHWVJ010000063.1:0-43127 GCF_042736725.1 Streptomyces sp. NPDC060028
CGCCAGCACACCCGCGCCCGGTCCCGCTGGCCCAGACGCCGCAGCGCCTTGCCCAGCACCGTCAGCACCGTGGCCCGGCGCCATTCGCCGCCGATGCCCCGCAGCGCGATGGCCTGCTCGGCGTGTGAGGCGGCCAACGTCGGCCGTCGCGCAGCCAGATGGGCCTCGGCGAGCCGGAAGTGCGTCACGCCCTCCCACAGCGGCTGGCGGTTCTCGTGGAACAGCGACAGGGCCTCGGTGAGCTGCGCCAGCGCCTCGCCGAGGCGGCCCGCCTGGGTGAGCGCGATGCCGAGCGCGTAGCGGCCGTTGGCCAGGCGCAGGGTCAGGCCCATCCGGTCGTAGATGGCGATGCCCTGCTGGGCGAGCTGTATGGCGCTGGTGAGCCGGCCCAGCTCCACGTGGATCCGGGAGAGGTTGCACAGCGCGCTGGCCTCGCCGACGTTGTTGCCGTCGGCCCGGAAGTTTTCGATGGCTTCCAGCAGGTACCGCTCGCCGTCGGCGTGCCGGCCTTCGTACAGGGCGATGATCCCGCGGTCGTTGGGCGCCCAGCAGCTGGGCAGCGGGTCGCCGGCGGTACGGGCGAGCAGGGTGGCCCGGCGGGCCTCGTCGTCGGCCTCGGCGAAGCGGCCGGCCACCAGGTGGACGTTGGTCAGGGTGGTACGGGCCCGGCCCTCGGCGCGCGGGTCCTCCGCGGCGTGCGCGGCGTCGCGCAGGGCCGTCGCGGCCGATTCGTACTGCTTGGAGTTGGCCCCCGACTCGGCGAGGTCCTTGGCCGCCCACAGCAGGTCGACGGCCCGGCGCAGCACCTGCGTCCCGCCACCCGACGCCTTGTCGCCGGCGCGTACGGAGGCCTGCCGGACGCACGCGAGCAGCGGGTCGGCCTCGGCGTACAGCCAGTCCTGGGCGGCGCGCGGGTCGGCGAATGCCAGCCCGGGGTAGTGGGTGGCGGACAGGTGCGCGACGAGGCGGTCACCGGGGCGCTCCAGCCCGTACACGCCGGAGGCGGTGGCCAGGTAGAAGTCCAGCAGCCGGTCGAGGGCGGCGTCGCGCCGGCTCGGCGGCTGTTCGTCGCGCTCGGCGCAGGCACGCGCGTAGAGCCGTACGAGGTCGTGGAAGCGGTAGCGGCCGGGTGCGGCGGATTCGAGGAGGGAGCAGTCGACCAAAGCCTCGAGGAGGTCCTCGGTGTCGTGCTCGGGCAGGTCGATGACGGCGGCGGCCGCGGCCAGGGAGACGTCGGGGCCGTCGGCGAGTCCGAGCAGGCGGAACGCGCGCTGCTGGGCGGGCTCCAGCTGGCCGTAGCCGAGCTCGAAGGTGGCCTTGACGGCGAGGTCGCCGGTCTGGAGCTCGTCGAGGCGGCGGCGTTCGTCGGCGAGTTTGGCGGCGAGGACGGAGACGGTCCAGGTGCGACGGGCGGCCAGGCGCGAGGCGGCGATGCGGATGGCGAGGGGCAGGAAGCCGCAGGCGCCGACGACGTCGAGGGCGGCCTGGCGCTCGGCGCCCACCCGCTCGGCGCCGACGATGCGGGTGAACAGCTGGAGGGCCTCCTCGGGGCTCATCACGTCGAGGTCGACGAGATGGGCTCCGGCGAGGCCCGCCATCCGGACCCGGCTGGTGACGAGGGCGGCGCAGCCCGCGGTGCCGGGCAGCAGCGGGCGGACCTGGGCGGCGTCGCGGGCGTTGTCGAGCAGGACCAGGACGCGGCGGCCGTCGAGCGTGGAGCGGTAGAGCGCGGCCCGTTCGGCGGGGGAGTCGGGGATCGCGGTGTCGGGGGTGCCGAGCGCGCGCAGGAAGGAGCCGAGGACGGCGACGGGCTCGGCGGGGCGCGGCTCGGTGCCCTGGAGGTCGACGTAGAGCTGTCCGTCGGGGAAGTGCGGGCGGGCGGCGTGCGCGACGTGCACGGCGAGGGTGGTCTTGCCGACGCCGCCGATGCCGGCGAGCGCGGAGACGGCCATGACCTGGCCGTCGGCGCCGGCGAGGATCTCGCCCAGTTCGGCCACGAAGCTGGAGCGGCCCGTGAAGTCGGGGA
The DNA here is from genome assembly GCF_042736725.1 of Streptomyces sp. NPDC060028. NCBI lineage: Bacteria > Bacillati > Actinomycetota > Actinomycetes > Kitasatosporales > Streptomycetaceae > Streptomyces > Streptomyces sp. NPDC060028. Next base: position 2,027 of record NZ_JBHWVJ010000063.1, read on the forward strand.
CGGTGGCGGGCAATTGGGCGGGCCTTACCTGGATGGGGGCGGCGGCGGGCGCCGGGGCCTCGGCGTGGGCGAGTTCGGCGTCGGCACGCAGGATGCGCTGCTGCAGGGTGGAGAGTTCGGGGCGCGGGTCGACGCCCAGCTCGTCGGCGAGGAGCCGGCGGGTGTCGGCGTACACGGCGAGGGCCTCGGCCTGGCGGCCGCTGCGGTAGAGGGCGAGCATCAGCAGCTCGCGCAGCCGTTCGCGCAGCGGGTGGGCGGCGGTGAGGGCGGTGAGCTCGGAGACGGCCTCGGCGTGGTGGCCGAGCTCCAGGTCCAGGTCGAGGCGGGTCTCCAGGAGCTGTAGCCGCCACTCATCGAGGCGGGTGCGCTCGGTCTCGGCGTGCGGGCCGGGGACCCCGGCGAGGGGTTCGCCGTCCCAGACGTCGAGGGCGCGGGCGAGCAGCGTACGGGCGAGCGCGCGGTCGCCGGCGGTGCGGGCCTGTTCGGCGTCGGAGGCGAGGCTGCGGGCGATGCCGAGGTCGAGGGCCTCGATGTGGCGCAGCCGGATGGCGTATCCGCCGGACTCGCTGACGAGCAGCCCCGGGTCGAGGACCTTGCGCAGCCGGGAGGCGTACGTACGGATGGTGGCCAGCGCCTGTTGCGGCGGGTCCTCGCCCCAGATCGCGTCGATGAGTTCGGGTGCGGTGGCGGTACGGCCGTCGCGGAGCAGGAGTACGGCGAGCAGCGCGCGCTGCTGGGGGGTGCCGGGCGGCAGGAGCTCGGCGCCGCGCCAGGCGCGGATGGGGCCGAGGACGGCGAACCGGGAGCTTCCGGGGGCGTGTTCGGGGGCGGTCGCGGCGCGGTCGGCGGCGGGCGCGGACTTCTCGGGGGCTTCGCGCGCCTCGGGGGCCTGAGGCGCATCGGGGCCCTGGGGAGCCTCGGAGACCTGTGAGACCTGGGAGACCTCGGGGACGGATTCCGCGAGTGCCCCGGCGGGGGTCGCGGCGGCAGTGGCGCTCCGGGCTGTGGCCTGGGGCTCTTGGTTGCTCCGGGCCGCCTCGGGGTGCTTCCGCTGGTGCGGGATGGCCGGTATGCCGTCCATCTGGTGTCCCCCCTGCCTTCCGTAGGTGTAAGGGCCAGTCTGCCCTGTGTTGCTCGTACCCGTCAGCCCGTGGCGGATCGATCCCCTCCCAACTAGCTGACGGTTCGTCAGATTGACGCTACCGTGAGGACATGGAGACCTTCCCCAAGATCATCTCGGTGGACGACCACACGGTTGAGCCCCCCCACGTCTGGCGGGACCGGCTCCCGTCCAAGTACCACGACGTCGGCCCCCGCGTCGTCCGCGCCCCCCTGAAGGAAATGACCTTCCTCGGCGGCAGGTTCGCCCCCGTCATGGGCGCCAAGGGCGACGACGGCCCGATCGGCGACTGGTGGATCTACGAAGACCTGCACCGGCCGCTCACCCGCCTCGACACCTCCGTCGGGTACGACCGCGACGAGATCAAACTGGAAGTCATCACCTACGAGCAGATGCGCCCGGGGTCCTTCTCGGTTCCCGAACGCCTCGCGGACATGGACGTCAACCACGTCCAGTCGGCGCTCTGCTTCCCGACCTTCCCGCGCTTCTGCGGCCAGACCTTCACCGAGGCCAAGGACCGCGAGCTCGGCCTGCTGGGCGTACGGGCGTACAACGACTGGATGGTGGAGGAGTGGTGCGGCCCCGACGCGCGCGGCCGGCTCATCCCGCTCACCCTGATCCCGCTCTGGGACGCCCGCCTGGCCGCGGCCGAGGTCCGCCGCAACGCGGCGCGCGGTGTACGCGCGGTCGCCTTCTCGGAGATACCGCCGCACCTGGGCCTGCCGTCCATCCACACGGACGAGTGGGACCCCTTCCTGGAGGCGTGCAACGAGACCGGCACGGTCATCGCCATGCACATCGGCTCCTCGTCGAAGATGCCGTCCACCTCGGCGGACGCCCCGCCGGCCGTCGGCTCCACCATCACCTTCGCCAACTGCTGCTTCTCGATGGTCGACTGGCTGATGAGCGGCAAGTTCGAGCGCTTCCCCAACCTGCGGATCATGTACGCGGAGGGCCAGATCGGCTGGATCCCGTACATCCTGGAACGCGCGAACGTGGTCTGGGAGGAGAACCGCGGCTGGGGCGGCGTCGCCGACAAGGTGCTGCGCCCGCCGTCGGAGCTGTTCGCGGAGCACGTCTTCGGCTGCTTCTTCGACGACGCGTTCGGCCTGCGGAACCTCGACGCCATCGGCGTGGGCAACGTCCTGTACGAAACGGACTACCCGCACTCGGACTCGACGTGGCCCAAGTCCCGCGAGGTCGGGGAGTCCCAGATGGGCCACCTCGCCCCGGACGTGGTGGACCGCATCGTCCGCGGCAACGCGATCGACCTCCTCGGCCTGACCCCCGAGGGCCTGTGGCCGGGCCCGGGCTCGGGTTCGGGCTCGGGGGCCTGAGCGCCTGTGGACACGCAACCGCCCCGGGAGCGCGCGAGGCGCGGTCCCGGGGCGGTTGCGTGCGCTCCCGGACTACGGGGCGCTGCGCGCCGCCCGCCCGGCGCCCGCGACCGCCGGACGGACGTGGGTCAGGAGGAGCTCCAGGAAGCGCTCCGGGCGGCGGAACGAGGCGAAGTGGCTCGCCCCCTCGATCACCGCGAAGTGCTTGACCGGGGCCTCCACCTCCTCGAAGAAGGCCCGGGCGGACGCCGTCGGGGTGAGGACGTCCAACTCGCCCTGGAAGATGAAGAAGGGGATCTGGAAACGGGTCCCGTCGGCCCGGTCGTCGAGACCGGCCGTCCCCTCCGTCACCCGCTCCGAGAAGGACTGCCCGCGGAAGAAGTCCCGCAGATCGCGCAGCGAGTGCAGCGGCGAGAGCCACATCGAACCCAGCACCACCTTCTTGATGGTGTCGAGCGTCAGCGGGTCGCTCTGCGCGGACAGCTTCGCGTACGTCGCCCGCTGCGCCGGCGTCCAGGCGTGCGCGTCCGGGCCGATCGCCTCGACCTGCGCGAGCCGCTTCGTACTGCCGGCCGCGCGCAGCCGCTCCAGCAGGCCCTCGTGGGCGGTGGTGTCACGGCCGCCGGACTGGATGTTCTGGTCGGTGCCGACGTAGGCGGAGTACAGCTCGGGGTGGTTGCGGGCCAGGCGCAGCCCGAAGACGCTGCCGTAGGAGTTGGCCACCAGGACGACGCGGTCCGTGCGCAGCCGCTCGATGGCGTGGCGGGTGACCTCCAGGGCGTCCTCGTAGAGCCGGTCGAAGGTGGTCTCGCCCTGGCCCTGCGGGCCACCGCGGCCGAAGGTCTTGCCGGCGCCGCGCATGTCCCAGCGGACGATCGTGAAGTGCCGCTCCCAGGCGCGGGTCCGGGTGGTGTGGATGGAGTTGGGGGCGCCGGGGCCGCCGTGGATCTCGACGATGACGGGGTTGGTCCGGTCCTCGCCGCGGACCGAGATCCACTGGTCGATGCCGCCGATGCGCACGAAGCCCTGCTCGTCGATGCCGGCGGGGGAAGCGATGTGCAGCGCCGCGGCGCCCCGGGCGCGGCGTACGGCGCGGTGGGCGAGGAGGCCGGCGGGCGCGGCGGCGAGGGCAGCGGCGGTGACGAGTGCGGCGGCAAGCATTGTGTCCCCCATAAACTGTTTCCGGTGTATGCAGAGGAGTGTGCGGTGCGGCGCCGGCACTGTCAATACCCTTGGGCGGGCAGCACCTTGCGGCGGGAGTGGCGGCAAGGCATGCTTCGCCAGAGCAAAGTCGGGAGGGGTGCCTGTGGTGGACAAGCGGACCGTGGTGACAGCGGTGTTGTGTGCAGTGGCGGCGCTGGGCGCGTCCGCGGTCATGACGCAGGTGGTGCCCGCCTCGGACGGCGGGAGCGCCGCGCGGGTGAAGTCGGCGCCGCCGGTGACGTCGTCGACCTCCCGGCCGTCGCAATCGCAAGCGGGGAAGCAGCCGCAGCTGTCCACCCCGCAGAGCCCCCGCCCGAAGGGCTCGGCGCCCGAGGAGGGTGGGGTCGCGCGCATCGCCGGAGCGCTGTTCGAAGGCACCGTTGAGGGCGACCACTTCTGCACGGCGACGGTCGTGCACAGCCCCGGGCGGAACCTCATCGTCACCGCCGGGCACTGCCTGCTCGCCGGCCGGAGCGGCGGCGACGGCGCGATCTTCGCACCCGCGTACGCCGACGGGCGGGCCCCGTACGGCACCTGGAAGATCGAGGAGGTCTACGAGGACCCCCGCTGGGCGGACGACACCGACGACGACTACGACCTCGCCTTCGCCCGCCTCGCCCCGGACGCCACGGGCCGCAACATCGAGGACGTCACCGGCGCGGCCGCCCTGGACACCACGGGCCGCTCGGGCGAGGAGGTCACGGTCACCGGCTACCCGGCGGACCGCAAGGTCCCGCGCACCTGCACGGGCATCGCGGTCCGCACGAGCGTGACGGAACAGCGCTTCGACTGCGCGGACTTCCCGGGCGGCACGAGCGGCAGCGCGTGGATCGCCAAGGACGGCCGGATCATCGGCATCCTGACGGGCGGCGACACGGACGACGTCTCGACGAGCACCGTCCTGAACGAGTACGCGGCAACCCTGTACGGCCGGGCGACCACGACCACGGGCGCGACCACGGGCGCGAAGCCCTGAGCCACCCTTGAGACGGCCGGGCAGTTAGCGGAGCAGGCCCAGGTGCACCGGCTCGGCGGGAATGTCGGCGAGGAGTTCCGCCAGGCGCGGGGGCCACAGGGGCTCGCCGAGGGTGGCGAGCGCCTGCTGCGGGAGCCAGCGCCAGTGCGCGTCGGGGGACTCGGTGACGGGCTCGCGGTGGGGCCCGTCGGTGACGTAGATGTGCTCGTGCTGGCGTACCGGGACGCCCTGGTACGTGAAGTCGTGCTCCCACGTGCACAGCAGCCGCCGCGGCTCGAGATCGGTCCAACCGGTCTCCTCGCGCAACTCCCGCCGCACACACTCCTCGGGACTCTCCCCGGGATCGATCCCCCCGCCGGGCGGCAGCCAGTGGATGCCGACCTCGACGTTGTCCTCGCGGAAGAGGAACACGGCCCCGTCGGGGGACCGGACGACAATTCGTGCTGCCTGACGCGGAGTTCTCATCGAGCCAGCGTACGACGACGGGCCGTACCGGGACCGGGCCGTGCCGGGACCGGGCTTGAACGGGGGCGTTGACAGGGTTTGGGGGTTTCCCGTCAGTCTCATCGTCTCTCCGCGTCGGCCCGGCCTGTCAAGGGCGCTCCCTACGGTCGCGTCGCTGCGCGATGGCCTTCGGCCACCCTTGACAGACCGGCCCGCCACGGAAATACGAAGACTGTCGGGAAACCCCCAAAAGGACGGGCCGGGAGCGGACTTCCCACTTTCCCGGACTTGGTTGCGGGACGGGGGGAGGGTCGAGCGAAAGGCGGCCCAACCTGCCCCGAATGGTGGCTGGATGACCGCGTCGGGGGGTCAGGCGCGTCAGACCGCCAGGCGCTCCACTTGCTCAGCGGCTGCAGGCCGTCTGTGGCTGGACATAAGCCGCCAACGATCGCTACACGCTCCTACCGGACGGCGACTGCGGGCTGAATGGGGCTTGATGGGCACTTGATAGGCATCTGGTGGAGTCTGATGGAGTCTGAGGTTGATGGATCCGTCCTCACACTCCACCTGGGCCCTCTCCCACCTCCGGATCGGCCCACAGGTCACAGCAGCACCAGACGGCCGTCGGTCGCGGTCGGTGAGGAGGGTGTCGGGAGTGTGGGCTGCTTATGTCCGGCCACGGACGGCCTGCGGACGCTGAGCAAGTGGAGCGCCTGATGGTCTGATGCGCCTGGCCTCCCGGCAGGATCATCCAGCCGTCGTTCGGGGCAGGTTGGGGTGGCCTTTCGTCGAGGCGGCCTTCCGTCCCGCAAGGGGGTACGGGGAGGAGGTCGGATCGGTCCGGTCCCCGGCCACGTCCTTTTGGGGGTTTCCCGACAGTCTTCGTGTTTCCGTGGCGGGTCGGTCTGTCAAGGGTGGCCGAAGGCCATCGCGTAGCGACGCGACCGTAGGGAGCGCCCTTGACAGGCCGGGCCGACGCGGAGAGACGATGAGACTGACGGGAAACCCCCAAACCCTGTCAACGCCCCCGTTCAAGCCCGGTCAGGCCCTCCTCACCCCCGCCCTACCCCCCTCACCCCGCCGCCTCTCCGCCGTCAACCTCCACGAGACGCCTGGTCGGCGCGCAGCGCCGGTTCGCCGCCAAGGCCGCCTCCCGCAAGCCCGCCTCCCGCTCGCCGTCCAGCGCGCGGCGGCCGAGATCGGCCTGGCCGTCGCCGCCGCCGAACTGGCCGCGGCCGCACCGGAGGCCGACGACGCGGGCCTCACCGTCGTACGCACCCTCGCGCCGCTGACGGTGACCGGTGACGCGACGCTGCTCGGCCACCTCGTGCGCAATCTGCTCGCCAATGCCGTACGTCACAACCGTGCGGGCGGCCGCATCGCCCTGGTGACCACCGCCGACGGGGAACTGACGGTGTCCAACACCGGCCCGGTGATGGCTCCGCAGGACGTTCCGCGTCTCCTGGAGCCCTTCCGCCGCCGCGCCGAGCGGCAGCACACCGCAGGTGAGGGCGCCGGGTTGGGGCTTTCCATCGTCGCCTCGATCGCCCGCGCGCACGGCGCCGGGCTGCTCGCCGAGGCCAATCCGGAACCGGAGGGCGGCCTCACACTTCGGGTCCGCTTCCCCGTGGCGGAAGCCCCCGGGCCCTGAGTCCGCCCCGGAGCGGAAGATCGGCGGTGTAGTACGGTCGGGCCAATGAGCAAGCACGCCCGAGCCCGTTCCCGTTCCCGGCGCCCGCGTTCGCGTCCGCTGGCCATTGGTGCCACCCTCGGCCTGCTGACCTTCGTCGCGGGCTGGGCGTACGCCGTGTACGAGACGCCCGGTGCGGACCCCCGGCAGTCGCTGGCGGCCGACGACCGGGCGGCCGCCCCGGAGCGCGCGGCGCGCGGGGTGCAGCGCGAGGCCCTCCAGGGTCTGCCCGGCCTGAGCGAGCAGACGCGGGCGCGGATACCCGCGGATTCCCGCCAGCTCGTCCTGGTCACCGGCGAGGCGAAAGACTCCTCGCGCTCCACCGTCGCCCTCTACACGCGCCCGGCGCCGGGTGCGGACTGGGTCAAGGGCGACAGCTGGCCCGCGCGCAACGGTGCGAAGGGCTGGTCCACGGAGCGCACGTACGGGGATCTGACGTCCCCGCAGGGCGTGTTCGCGCTGACCGACGCGGGCGGGCTGCTGGCGAAGCCGCCGGGCACGAGGTTCCCGTACGACCGCAGTGGTTCCTTCGTCGCGTCGGGCCGGGGTGTCGAGGGGGAGTCGCTGGCGGGTTCCTTCGACTACGTCGTCGCGATCGACTTCAACCGCAAGCCAGGAACCTCGCCGCTGGACCCGACCAAGCCCGACGGAGAGCGCAAGGGCGGCAACATCTGGCTCCACGTGGACCACGAAGGCCCCTCGCAGGGCTGCGTGGGCATCCCGAAGGAGGCCATGAAGAAGGTGCTGGAGACCCTCGACCCGGCCGCGAAGCCGGTCATCGCGATGGGTCCGGCAGGCTTCTGAGGGTCCGCTCCGGCGGCGCCGCCGCCGTAGCCCGCCGGCCGTGCAGCAGCAGGCCGGTGTAGGCGAGGTCGAAGACGCTGCACAGGATGCCCAGGCCGAGGATGAACGGCGCGTCCTCGATCACCCCGAAGAGGATCGTCGGGGCGAGCGTCCCCAGCCATTTGGCGACGGCGATGACGAGCGACTGGCCGCGGGGGCCGCGCCGGGCGGCGTAGAGGGCGATGAACAGCCCGGACATCAGCAGGTTCTGCAGGAAGGCCGAGTACCGGGTCGCGTCGTGGGTGCCGAAGTGTGCGAGGAAGAGCCACTGCACGGCGAAGGCACTGCCGAAGACGAGCACGCTCCAGGCGGCGAACAGCGGCCGGGTCACGAGCTCCGGGAGCTCCGCGCGCCCGAAGCGCAGGTAGGTGTAGACGATGACGAGGTCGGCGACGGCCCACACCACGTTGACGACGCCCTGCGCGGACACCCCGCCGAGGAACTCGTTCACGGCGTAGGTCGACTCCCACGCGAAGTTCAGCGCGAGCGCCGCGACCGGCATCGCGTAGGTACGGTCCCGCAGCCCGACCCGGATCGCCTCGACGTACACCACGGTCCACGCGACCCCGCTGACCAGGGTCAGAAACAGATCCACGCGATCTCCCGCCGCTCGCACCACCCGGAGCGCCGCACCCTAGCCACTCCGGTGCCCGCCGGGAATGGGAACGAACGGGACCGGCGTGCTTCAGGGTGTGAGGTCCAGGACGCGAACGGGTTCGCCCTCCCACCGCTTGGGGTCCGTGGTGGCGACGATCGCCCCGTCGGGCCGATCGGCGGTGGGCTGGGCGCTGTGCAGGCAGTGGGCCACGGCCCAGGTCTCGTGCCGGGCAACCGCCAAGGCTCCCGGCAGGTCCAGATCGAGCACGATGATGCCGGGCAGGGCGGCGAGGTGCTCTGCGGTGCCGGGGCGGGTCCGGTCGGCCTCGACCAGCGCGCACGCGGGGGCGTACAGGAACCAGCCCGCCTCGGCGTGCGCGCGGTGGATGAGGCGGGAGGCCAGGACGTTGCCCTGACCGGCGGCGGTCGTGGCGGTTTCGTCCAGCACGATGTGCATCGGATCGGTCACCGGGGCCTCGCCTCGCGCAGACGCCGGTCCAGTTCGCTGTCCAGCTCCTGCTGCTCCGCGGCCGTCGGCGCGTAGCCGTTCCAGGCACGCAGTGCGGCGCGGGCGCGTTCGGCGCGTTCGGCGCGTTCGGCGGGGGTCAGCAGGGTTTCGGCGAGACGGGCCAGGTAGGCGCGCAGCGACAGACCCTCGGATGCCGCTATGGCGGCGAGTCTGTCCTTGGCTTCCTCGGGGATACGGATGTTGGCATCGGCCATCGTCGTGCTCCTTCCCATACCCCCAGGGTACGGGTACGCACCCGTACCCGCCACCTCCGGTTCGATGCGGCACCCCCGCACCCCTTGCCTGACGGACCGTCAGCTACGACGATGGCCCCCGGCGTCGGTATGACGAATCGGCAGACGAGGACGAGGCGGGGACGGCCATGGCGCGCGTGTTTCCGGAAGGTCGGCTGGTCTACGGGATGCAGCTCCCGATCCAGTCGCAGAGCACCATCTACGCCGAACCCTGGGAGGCATCGGCCGGCGCGGCCGATCTCGCCGAGGTGGCGCGGGCCGCCGACCGGGCGGGCTTCGGGTACGTCGCCACCTGCGACCACGTGGCCATCCCGCGCCGGCTCGCCGGCCCCATGAGCACCGTCTGGTACGACCCGGTCGCCACCCTGGCCTTCCTGGCCGGCATCACCGAGCGCGTGCGGCTGCTGAGTCACGTCGCGATCCTGGGCCTGCGCCACCCGCTGCTCAGCGCCAAGCAGTACGCCACCGTCGACCACCTGTGCGGCGGCCGGCTGATCCTCGGCGTCGGCGCCGGGCACGTCCAGGAGGAGTTCGAGGTCCTCGGCGCGGACTTCGAGCGCCGCGGGGCCGTCCTCGACGAGACCCTGGACGCGCTGCGCGCGGCCCTCGGGCCCGAGGAGTACCCGCAGTTCGAGGGCGAGCGGTTCTCCTTCAAGGACCTCGGCCAGTTGCCCCGGCCCACCCAGGAGCGGATCCCCGTCTGGGTCGGCGGCTCCTCGCCGGCCGCCCTGCGCCGGGCCGCCGTGCGCGGCGACGGCTGGCTCCCGCAGGGCGACCCGCGCGACAAGCTCCCGGCGCAGATCGCCCGTATCAAGGAGCTCCGCGCGGCCGCCGGTGTCGAGGGCCCCGTCGAGTTCGGCGCGATCACCGAGGCGCTGTACGTGGGCGTGCCCGGCTGGGACACCGGCCGTCGGGCCCTCACGGGCAAGGCGGAGGCGCTGGCGGAGTCCCTGCGCGCGTACAAGGCGCTCGGCGTGGACCAGATCCAGGTCCGCTTCCGCAGCCGCGACCGCGCCGAACTCGTCGATCAGATCACCGCGTTCGGGGCCGATGTGGCCCCGCTCCTCAATGACTAGCGACTGGGAGTCGTGACCATGGGCAAGCTGGACGGGCGCGTCGTCATCATCACCGGGGCGGCGCGCGGCCAGGGCGAGCAGGAGGCCCGCCTCTTCGCCGCCGAGGGCGCCAAGGTCCTCCTCGGCGACGTGCTGGACGAGCAGGGCTCGGCGGTGGCCAAGGAGATAGGCGAGGACCGGGCCCGGTACGTGCGGATGGACGTGAGCCGGGAGGAGGACTGGGCGGCCGCCGTCGCGACGGCCAAGGAGGCCTTCGGCCGGGTCGACGGCCTGGTCAACAACGCGGGCATCCTGCGCTTCAACGAGCTCACCGCGACCCCGCTGGAGGAGTTCCGCCAGGTGATCGAGGTCAACCAGGTCGGGGCCTTCCTCGGCATCAAGGCCGTGGCCCCCGAGATCGAGGCGGCCGGCGGCGGCACGATCGTCAACACCTCCTCGTACACGGGCCTGACGGGCATGGCGTACGTCGGCGCGTACGCCGCGACCAAGGCGGCCATCCTCGGGCTGACCCGGGTGGCCGCGCTGGAGCTGGCGGCCAAGGGGATCCGGGTCAACGCGATGTGCCCGGGCGCGGTGGACACGCCGATGGCCAACCCGGGCCTGCTGGATCCGGCGAACATGACCGACGAGGCCAGGGACGCGATGGCCGAGCTCTACAAGAAGGTCGTGCCGATGGGGCGGGTCGGGCAGCCGCAGGAGATCGCGCGGCTCGCGCTCTTCCTGACCGGCGAGGACTCCTCGTACATCACCGGCCAGCCGTTCGTCATCGACGGCGGCTGGATGGCGGGCGTCAGCATCGTGTAGCCACCTATCTGATGGAGCGTCAGGTATTGACGCTCCCGCCCTCGCGATGGAACAGTCGTGACATCGAATCTGACGCAACGTCAGAAACCAAAGGACGGTGAACCCCCTTGGAATTCGGGCTCTTTGTGCAGGGATACGTGCCTGAGGCGCGATCCAAGGTCGACCCCGAGGCAGAGCACAAGGCGCTGATCGAGGAGACCGAGTACGTCATCCAGGCCGACAAGTCCGGCTTCAAGTACGCCTGGGCCTCCGAGCACCACTTCCTGGAGGAGTACTCGCACCTGTCGGCGAACGAGGTGTTCCTCGGGTACCTCGCCCACGCCACCGAGCGCATCCACCTCGGCTCCGGCATCTTCAACCCGCTCGCCCCGGTGAACCACCCGGTCAAGGTGGCCGAGAAGGTCACCATGCTCGACCACCTCTCCAAGGGCCGCTTCGAGTTCGGCACCGGCCGCGGCGCCGGCAGCCACGAGATCCTCGGATTCCTCCCCGGCATCGAGGACATGAACGGCACCAAGGAGATCTGGGAGGAGACCATCGCGGAGTTCCCCAAGATGTTCCTCCAGGAGGAGTACGAGGGGTTCCAGGGCAAGCACTGGTCGCTGCCGCCGCGCAAGATCTTCCCCAAGCCGTACGGGAAGGCGCACCCGGCCATGTGGTACGCCGCCGGCTCGCCCGCCTCGTACGCGATGGCGGCCAAGAAGGGCCTCGGCGTGCTGGGCTTCAGCGTGCAGAAGGTCTCCGACATGGCGTGGGTGCTGGACCAGTACAAGACGGCCGTCCAGGAGGCCAAGGCCATCGGCGCCTTCGTCAACGACAACGTCATGGTCACCTCGACCGCGATCTGTGCCGAGACCCATGACAAGGCCGTCGAGATCGCCGTCAACGCGAACATGAACCGCTTCCAGTCGCTGGTCTTCCGCTACCACGACACCTTCCCGCGGCCCGAGGCCATCCCGCAGTGGCCCGAGATACTGCCCGAGTACAACGCGGAGATCATCGAGCTGCTGATCGCCGAGGAGCTGCTGATCTGCGGCGACCCGGACGAGGTCCGCGCGCAGTGCAAGCGCTGGGAGGAGGCCGGCGCCGACCAGCTGTCCTTCGGCCTGCCGACCGGGGTGTCCCCCGAGGACACCATGACCACGATCAAGCTCATCGGCGAGCACGTGATCCCGCACATCGACACGGACCCGGTCCACCGCACCACGCGCTTCCGCGAGGCCGCGGGCTCCTGAGGACGGGGGCGGCGTCTTCCCGGACCGCCGCCCCGAACCGGCCCCGGCCGGAGGTCAAGGCCGCGGCCGGCCGGCGACCCCCGACCGGGGCCCTCGGGGGCCCTGGACGAGGGCGGTCGCCCGGCACAAAACAGCCCCGCCGGCGTTTGAGGCGCGGGGTCTGGGGCGGAGCCCCAGGACACGGAAGGGACGTCATGCTCGACCACCTGATCAAGGGCGCCACCGTCGTGGACGGCACCGGCGCCCCCGCCCGCGTCGCGGACATCGGCATACGCGACGGCCGGATCGCCGCCATCGCGGACCCCGGCACCGTCACCGAGGAATCGCGCACCACCGAGGACGCGACCGGCCTCGTCCTGACCCCCGGCTTCGTCGACCCGCACACCCACTACGACGCCCAGCTCTTCTGGGACCCGTACGCCACCCCCTCCATGAACCACGGCGTGACCACCATCGCCGGCGGCAACTGCGGTTTCACCCTGGCCCCCCTCAACCCGGCCCGCCCCGAGGACGCCGACTACACGCGCCGCATGATGAGCAAGGTCGAGGGCATGGCCCTCAAGGCACTCGAAGAGGGCGTCGACTGGACCTGGTCCACCTTCGGCGAGTACCTCGACGCACTCGAAGGCCGGATAGCGGTCAACGCCGGCTTCATGGTCGGCCACTGCGCCCTGCGCCGGCACGTGATGGGCGAGGACGCCGTCGGCGGCCGGCCCACCGCCGAGCAGATGCGGCAGATGACCGACCTCCTCCACGACGCCATGAACTCCGGCGCCTGGGGCCTGTCCACCACCCGGTCCTCCACCCACTCCGACGGCGCCGGCGCCCCCGTCGCCTCCCGGCACGCCGAGCCGCAGGAGCTCCTCGCGCTGTGCGAGGCCGTCGCCGCACACGAGGGCACCCAGCTCGAAGCCATCGTCGCGGGCTGCCTCGACCAGTTCTCCGACGAGGAGATCGACCTCTTCGTCGACATGAGCGCCGCCGCCGGCCGCCCCCTGAACTGGAACGTCCTGACCATCGACGCCTCCGTCCCCGAACGCGTCCCGCGCCAGCTCGTCCCGAGCGAGCGCGCCCGCAAGGCCGGCGGCCGGATCGTGGCGCTGACGATGCCGATCCTGACCCCCATGAACATGTCGCTCGGCACCTTCTGCGCGCTCAACCTCATCCCCGGCTGGGGCGAGATCCTCGGCCTGCCCGTCCCGGAGCGGATCGAGAAGCTGCGCGACCCGGACGTACGGGCCGAGATGCTGCGCCGCGCCGACAGCAAGGAGGCCGGGGTCTTCCGGCGCCTGGCCGACTTCGGGCGCTACGTCATCGGTGACACGTACAGCAAGGAGAACGAGGGCCTGTCGGGGCGCGTCGTCAACGACATCGCGGCCGAACGCGGCCAGGACGCCTTCCGGTGCCTGGTGGAGATCTGCGCCAACGACGAGCTGCGTACGGTGCTGTGGCCCATGCCGACCGACAACGACCCGGCGAGCTGGGCCCTGCGCGCCGAGACCTGGCAGCACGAGGACGTCATGCTCGGCGGCTCCGACGCGGGCGCGCACCTGGACCGCATGTGCGGGGCCCCGTACACGACCCGGTTCCTCGGGGACTGCCTGCGCGGCCGCAAGCTGCTGCCGCTGGAGCAGGCCGTACGGATGCTCACCGACGACCCGGCGCAGCTGTTCGGGCTGCGGGAGCGCGGCCGGATCGCCGAGGGGTACCACGCGGACCTGGTCCTCTTCGACCCGGAACGGATCGAGGCCGGCCCGGCGACCCTCGTGCACGACCTGCCCGGCGACAGCCCGCGGCTGGACGCGCGGGCCATCGGCATCGTCTCGGTACGGGTCAACGGCGTCGAGACCATCCGCGACGACGAGGTGACGGGGGCGATCCCGGGCATCGTGCTCCGCTCCGGCAGGGACACGAGGACGGTGAGCACCCGATGAGCGGGAACGGGCCGCAGCGCCTCTACATCGGCGGCGAGTGGGTCGAGCCCGCGGGCGGCCACTACGAGGTGGTCAACCCGGCGGACGAATCCGTCGTCGGTCTCGCCCCCGAGGCCTCGCCCGGCCAGGTCGAGGAGGCGGCGTGCGCCGCGGCCGCGGCCTTCGGGAGCTGGTCCCGCACCCGGCCCGAGGAGCGCGCCGCGATCCTGGACCGGGCCGCCGACATCATCCAGCGGGAGTACGAGCCCTGGTCGGCGCTGGCGCAGGCCGAGACGGGCGCGCCCACCGCGATCGCCCGCGGCATGCAGGTCGGCGTCGGGGTGGCCCGCTTCCGGCGGTACGCGAAGGGCGCCTTGGAGCCGGTCGAGCGGGGCCTGCCCCCGCAGGTCACCGACGCCGGGCCGATGGGCGCGGCGAGCGTGCTGGGCGCGCTGGAGGTGCGCCAGCCGGTCGGGGTCGTCACCTGCATCACCTCGTACAACAACCCGTGGGCGAACCCGGCGGGCAAGGTGGCCCCGGCCCTGGCCATGGGCAACACGGTGGTGGTCAAACCGGCCCCGCAGGACCCGCTGTCGGTGTTCAAGATGGCCGAGGCCCTCGCGGAGGCGGGGGTCCCGGCGGGTGTGGTGAACGTGGTGAACGGCCGGTCGGTGGAGGTCGGCGAGGCCGCCGTGGACTCCCCGTACGTGGACATGGTGTCCTTCACCGGTTCCACGGGCGTCGGCCAGCGCATCGCGGAGGTCTGCGGGCGGACCATGAAGCGGCAGCTGATGGAGCTGGGCGGCAAGGGCGCGGCGATCGTCTTCGAGGACGTGGACGACGCGGGCCTCTCCGCGGCGGTGACGGGGATCGGCACCACCTTCTCCTTCTACTCGGGGCAGATCTGTACGGCCCCGACCCGGGTGATCGCCCACCGGGCGGTCTACGACCGGCTGATCGAGAAGCTGACCGGCTACCTGGGCTTCATGAAGGTCGGCGACCCGGCGCAGCGCGGCACGGTGGTCGGCCCGGTGATCTCGGCGGTGCACCGCGACCGGGTGGAGTCGTACGTCGAGCTGGGCCGCAAGGAGGGCGCGCGCCTCGCGTACGGCGGTGAGCGGCCGGTGGTCGGCGAGGGCGGCCGGGCGGGCAAGGGCTTCTACGTGGCGCCGACCCTGCTGGTGGACTGTACGAGCGACATGCGGGTGGTCCGCGAGGAGATCTTCGGCCCTGTCGTCGTGGTCGTCCCCTTCGACGGGGCCGGTGATGATGCGGAGGAGGAGGCGGTCCGGCTCGCGAACGACAGCGACTTCGGCCTGATCAGCTACGTGTGGTCCGGGGATCCGGCCCGCGCCTTCCGGGTCGCGCGCCGGCTGCGGTCGGGCGGGGTCGGCGTCAACACCATCGGCCGGAACATGGAGGCGCCGTTCGGCGGCTTCAAGCGGTCGGGGGTCGGGCGGGACGTCGGCTCGTACGCCCTGCACGCGTACAGCGAGGTGCAGTCGATCGTCTGGACGGGCTGAGGAACAAGGGGGCAGGGGGGTGGGGGCTGCAAGCCGCCCGCACTTCCCGCCCCACCCCCCTGCCCCTCGCCTCAGTCCTTGAAGTAGTCGGTGAGCACGCAGCCGCTGACGAGCGCCTTCTCCTTCACGTACCCGCTGGGCGGGGCGAAGTTGGGGTTGCAGTTCAGGATGAACAGCCCGCCCGGCTTGGTCATGGCGGTGATGGCGTTACGGCTCGTGGCGATGACCGCGAAGTCCTGGCCGACGGCGAAGCCGCCGTTGATGCCCTTCTTCGGGTCCGCCGCGAGTTCCGCGTCGATCGACGCCTTGTAGGCGGCCTGGAAGGCCTTGGGGTCCTTGAGCATGAAGATGCGGGTGCCCTTGCCGCAGTCGCCTCGTTCGGTGACGGACCACTTGGCGTCGTACTGGGCGTCGTCGTCCCAGTACTCGTAGTCGTTCTTGTCCGTGGCGACCGAGGTGCACTTCGTGTACCCGTTGACGTAGCGGGCGGCCGCGGCCATGGTCGCCGCCTTGGGCAGCTGCTGGAAGGCGGTCCCGTTCTTGGGGGCGTTTCCGTTGACCCCGCCGTTCTTGGTGGGGTTGTCCAGGGTGCCTTCGTTCGGGCCCCCGTCGCCTTCGCCGGTGCCACCGACGACGGAATCCCCGCCGATGCCCCCGATCGCCTGGTCTGCGCCGCTTCCGCAGGCGGTGAGGGGGAGGAGGGCCGTGACGGCAATGACAGTGGTGAGCAGTGACTTGATACGCACGGCCGGGACTCTAGGGCGATGATCATGTCCACGGCAAACCGGGGGAGGGGTGGGTGACTGCGGTCACACGGGAAAGTTCAAAAAGCCGCAAATCGGACAAGGCTGCGGTTTCCGTATGACGGAACCTCATGTCCGGCGCCTGTTGAATCATGGATAGATGCCTGAGTGAACCTTGTATTACGAGCTCGTGAACGGCGCATCCCTGGGGATTCCAAGGGGTTTGGGCCTGTGCACTTCCGGACTTAAGTCCTCCAGATGTGGAAACCGCAGCATCTAACGTCCTGACACATGACACAGCTGGACGTTCGGCCTCAGGTCACAGACACGGCAGGCGGTGGCGCCGAGGGCGCCGGCGACGTGCGCGGCAAGGGCCTCGGCAAGGGCTCGGTCGGCCTGCTGGGAAGCGCCGTCATCGGCATCTCGACCGTCGCGCCCGTCTACTGCCTGACCTCCACCCTCGGCTCCACCGCGGGTGAAGTCGGCGTCCAGATGCCGGCGATCTTCCTCGCCGGCTTCCTCCCGATGCTCCTGGTGGCCTTCGCGTACCGCGAGCTCAACAAGGTCATGCCGGACTGCGGCACCTCCTTCACCTGGACCGTCAAGGCCTTCGGCCCGCGGATCGGCTGGATGTGCGGCTGGGGCCTGGTGATCGCCACGATCATCGTGCTCTCCAACCTCGCCGGCGTCGCGACGTCCTACTTCTGGCTGCTGGCCGGGGAGATCACGAGCAACCCCTCGATCGCGGCCCTGGACGACGACAAACTCGTCCACATCGCCACCTGCCTCACCCTCATCGCCGCCGCGACCGCCATCAGCTACCGCGGCATGACGGCCACCAAGGGCATCCAGTACGGCCTGGTCGGCCTCCAGCTCGCCGTCCTCGGCATCTTCGTCGCCATGGCCTTCCAGAAGGGCTCCGCCGGCACCTTCGACACCGGCCTGGACTTCTCCTGGTCCTGGATGAACCCCTTCGCGGTCGAGTCCATGGCGGCCTTCACCGCCGGACTCTCGCTGTCGATCTTCATGTACTGGGGCTGGGACGCCTGCCTCGCCACCAACGAGGAGACCACCGGCTCCGCCAAGACCCCCGGCCGCGCCTCGCTCATCGCGATGATCGTCCTCGTCGGCTCGTACCTCGCCACCGGCATCGCCGCCCAGATGGCCGTCGGCTCCGGCGGCGCGGGTCTCGGCCTCGGCAACGAGGAGACCTCCGACAACGTCTTCGCCGCCCTCGCCGGCCCCGTCATGGGCCCGGTGCTCGGCATCCTGCTCTTCGTCGCCGTCCTGGCGTCCGCCGCCGCCTCCCTGCAGACCACCTTCATCCCGGTGGCCCGCACGGTCCTCGCCATGTCGACGTACCAGGCCCTGCCGCCCGCCTACGCCAAGGTCCACCCGCGCTTCAAGACCCCCGGCCGCGCCACGGTCGTCGCGGGCGTCGCCACCGGCGTGTTCTACACGGTGATGACCCTGGTCAGCGAGAACGTCCTGACCGACACGATCTTCGCCCTCGGTCTGATGATCTGCTTCTACTACTCCCTCACGGCCTTCGCCTGTGCCTGGTACTTCCGCCGCGAACTGCGCCGCTCCGCCCGCGACCTGTTCTTCAAGGGCGTCTTCCCGGTCCTGGGCGGCCTCCTCCTGGCCGCGGTCTTCTGCAAAACCCTCTACGACGCCTGGGACCCCTCCTACGGCTCCGGCTCGCACATCCCCGGCCTCGGCGTCGGCAACGTCTTCGTCATCGGCGTCGGCCTCCTGGCCCTCGGCCTGGTCGTCATGTTCCTCACCGAACGCCGCACCCCGGCCTTCTTCCGCGGCCAGACCCTGACGAAGTCCACCCCGTCCCTGGTGGTCGAGGACTGACCCTCCCGGCTCACTCCAAAGTGGGGGTGCGCGGTGACCCCGGGGTGGGCGGGTCGTTGGGTGGGGCATGAACGCCATGAAGCGCAGCCTTGCCGCCCTGGTGCTTTCCGGGGGCGCCGCACTCGCACTGACTCCCGGCCTCGCGCACGCCGCCGACGAGCAGCCCGCCCAGGGGCAGCCGATCGTCGAGCGCGCCGCCGACATCGTCGACCACCCCGCGCAGACCGTCCAGGACGCGAAGACGGCCGTCGCCGTCACCGCGGCCGCCGCCGGGTCCGCCTCGAAGGCGACCGACTCCTCCCTCGCGGGCGCCGGCAGCGCCCTGTCCGCCGGTCTGCCGAAGACCCCGAAGGTCGGCTGAGCCGCCCTCAGCCCGTACGGGTCACCAGCACCAGCGGGATCTCCCGGTCCGTGGCCGCCCGGTACGCCGCGTACGAGGGCATCGCCGCGACCACCGCCGGCCACAGCCGCTCCGCCTCGGCCGCGCTCGCGCGCCGCGCCGCCGCCGGGAAGGTCTCCGTACCGACCTGGAGGGTCACCGCCGGGTCGGCCGCCAGGTTCAGGTACCAGGCCGGGTGCCGGTCGGCCCCCGCGTTCGACGCCGTCAGCACGTACGCGTCCCCGTCCGGTACGTAGGCCAGCGCCGTCCGGCGGTGCAGACCGGACGTCCGCCCCCGGGTCGTCAGCAGCAGGTCGCGGATCCCCGGGCGCGGCACCCCGCCGGTCTCCTCGAAGCGGCGGATGTGCTCGGCGACCCAGGGGTTCGGGCTGTCGCTCACGCCGCCGACACCCCCGCGTGCGCGCCGTGCACCGTCGGGTCCAGGGCCTCGTCCAGCACCGCCCGCGCGAAGTCCGCGTGCGAGATCCGCCCGGCGGCGTCGGCAGGAGCGAACGCGTAGCCCCCGACGGCCTCCCCGACGGCGAAGTCCCCGGCCGGGCTCAGCACCGCCCAGTCCAGCCCGCCCGGCGCCGCCGCCCGCAGCGCCTCGGTACCGGCGCCGTGGCCGACGTAGAACTCCCGCCACTCCTGCGGATACCCCGGGGTGTCCATCAGCAACGCCCCCGACCCGGTGGGCAGCACGGAAGCCAGCCCGACGGACACCAGCCGCCGCACCCCCGCCTCGGACAGCCCCACCGCCAGCGCCCGCGCCGCCGCCGGGAAGAACTCCCCGGGCGCCGCCTGCGGGTCGTACACCGCCGCCACGGCCACGTCGTGCCCCGCCGCCAGCCGCGCCACGTCCACCGCCGAGGTCACCTCCCCGTCGGCCCGCCCCGCCACGGTCACCTCGTGACCCCGGGCCCGCGCCTCCGCGACCACGGCCCGCCCCACGCGCCCGCGGCCGCCGAACACGATGATGCGGCCGCCTGTTTCCTGCTCGTTCGTCGTCATGGGGCGAGCGTAGGAGGAGGGCTGGTTACCGATCGGATACCGGCTTACCGTGGGGATCATGATTCAGCAGCAGCCCCTGGACCCGGAGATGTTCGACCCCGTCTGCCCCTCGCCCCTGGTCCCGTTCCGGATCGGCGACAAGTGGGCGACCCTGATCCTGCGCTGCCTCCAGGACGGCCCGCGCCGCTTCTCCGAACTGAAGGTCCCGCTCCCCGGGATCACCTCCAAGTCCCTGACGCAGTCCCTGCGCGGCCTGGAACGCGACGGCTTCGTCAGCCGCACCGAACACGACGGCCCCGAACGCCGCGTCGAGTACGCCCTCACCCCGCTCGGCCGCGGCCTGCTCGGCCCGCTGGACGCGGCCTGCGAGTGGACGCGCGAACACTGGGACGAACTCCTCGACGCCCAGGAGGCGGGTCTGTCCGACCGAGGTGCTCGTTGAGCAGGGCATGATTCTTTGGCTGCTCAACCACCTCAGCACCTTCGTCATCGCCGTCCTCCTCGTCGGCGGCCTCATCTTCCTCGCCGTGACCGGCAGCGTCGCCGCCCGCCGCCGCTACCCGCACCTCGCCAAGGGCGAGCACAACGAGATGGTCGGCGTCGCACTCGGCATGTTCGGTGCGATCTACGGCATCATCCTCGCCTTCGTCGTCGTCACGCTGTGGACGCAGTTGGAGAACACCCAGAACATCGTCGCCACCGAGGCCACCGACCTGGCCCTCGTCGTGCGCAGCGCGCAGACCTTCCCGCCCGGCGACCGCGCGCGGGTGGAACAGGCGGTCGGCGCGTACTCGCACGCCGTGGTCGAGGTGCAGTGGCCGCTGATGCGCGACGGCCACCCGAGCTACGAGGCCACCGCGCCCCAGACGCAAGCCCTGTACACCGCCCTCCAGTCGTACGAGCCGACCGGCACCCGCGCCGAGACCTTCTACGCCGAAGCCGTCAGCCACCTCAACGACGTCGCCGCGCAGCGCCGGGCGCGCGTGTCGATGGCCGAGACCTCGCTGCCGCTGCTCCTGCAAGTCCTCGTGTACGGAGGCGCGTTCGTCATCCTCCCGCTCACGTTCCTGTTCGGGCTGCGCAGCCTGAAGATGCAACTGCTGTTCGTGTCGGCGGTGGCCGGGCTGATCGGCTTCAGCCTGCTGCTCGTCGTGGCGCTGGACCGCCCGTTCGCCGGGGACCTGAGCGTCAGCCCGGAACCGTACAAGGAGTCGGCCCTGTCGCAGTTCTGGGCCGCCGGCTCCTGAGGGCTCAGCCCCAGGTACGGGAGCAGAGCACCAGCCGGTAGCCGTCAGCTCGAAGTGCCAGCCGCCCCCGACGGGCCCGACCATCACCAGGTCGTGCTCGCCGGACACCCGCACCTGAGTTTTCCATTCCTCGAAATTCCCGCGGTTCCGGATCGAGAAATCCGCTAGGGATATTCGCCCGCTCGGCGAGGCAGCCAGTTCCGGGCTTCGACGGACTCGGCGGCCTTGTGGACGCGATCAGCAGGTCCTGATAGTCGCGCCAGGAGAATCACCCGGCACCTGGGCGCGGGGATGGCATCTGACCTGCAGAAACGGATGCCAAAGACGTCGGTCGGGGCTGTCGCGTCCGATCTTTCCGAGCCTTGCCGACTCCACTGGGGCTCCCGTCGGGCGGGAGGAATCCCTTGTGCCGGTGGCTGGAATCCGGCGCGGGGGGTCACAACGGCCCCGGCACATTCACCCGCCGGGGCCGCCCTTCCGGGCCGCGCACGTGAGGGTGCGATGACCCATCTATCAGGCTACTCCCCGTGGCGAACTTTCGGCCAGGGACAGGACTGTGGGGGCGGTTGTGGTGCGGGGGCGGGGCTGAAGCGCGGTCGCCGACGCGCGCGAGGTCAGTGGCCGCGGCCACCTCCAGGGTGTCAATTCCCATGTGGGTCGAGATCGGTTTCTTACCTCCGGCATATTACGCAGAAATCTGCATCGGAGTGCGGTCGATTCGGGGCGATTTTCGATTGTCCCGGTCGCCTCGAGAAAGCGTCCGAATTCTGGTTAATTTGAATCGGAAAATATGGCCGGTCGGGTGAGGGTGATGCGAATTCGGCCTTCTTTGCCCGGGCGTGAATTCACCGTGCACAATGCTGAGTCGAGGCGTATCGGGCAGCCCCTGGCGTGGGAGCCTGTTCGCCAGTGCAAGATTCCTTGGAGCGGAGGTACGCGTCCCGTGGGCGTCACTGTGAATCCCACCGTCAGCAGACGCCGGCTGGGGTCGGAGCTGCGCCGGCTTCGGGAGATCAGCGGAATGACGACACAGCAGGTGGCGGAACGCCTGCTGATCTCCCAGCCCAAGATCAGCCTGCTGGAGAACGGCCGCCGCCTCATCAAGCCGCGCGACGTGCGCGATCTTTGCGCGCTGTACGGGGTCCAGGATCAGCGGCGTGTCGACCACCTGATGCAGCTGTCCAAGGAATCGGGTCAGCAGGGCTGGTGGAATTCTTACGGCGACGTCCCGTACGGCGCCTACATCGGCCTGGAGGCCGAGGCGGCCGCGATCCGTTTTTACGAGCCCATGGTGATCCCCGGCCTGCTGCAGACTCCCGCCTACGCACACGCTGTCATCGCAGGAACGATCCCTCACGCCACTGCCGAACAGGCCGCCACACGCCTCCAGGTGCGGCTGCGGCGCCAGAGCCGGTTGGGTGCCCGGCACAACCCGCCGCGCTTATGGGCCGTAGTGGACGAATCGGCGCTGCGACGCGTCGTGGGCAGCCGCGAGATCATGCGCGAACAGCTGGACCGTCTGAGCCACCTCAGTGCGCAGCCGCACGTCACCCTGCAGGTCCTCCCTCACGATGCGGGCGCGCACCCGGGGGTCTCGGGACAGTTCGCGCTGCTCGAATTCGACGACGCCACCGATGCGAGCGTGGTGTATCTGGAGAGGTTCACCAGCGACCTCTATCTGGAGAAACGATCCGACGTACGGCTCTACAGCGACATGTATGCGCACTTGCAGGCCCGGGCGCTGGGCCCGGAACGTACGCGGCGTTTCATCGACGAAGTCGTCACGACGTACGGCCGCACGGAAGCCCGGCCTGACCTCCGTCGGCCAGGGCGGGGAGTTCAGCGCGTACAGGCACCCCGTCCCCCGACGACCTGAAGGCGAGTCCGGCAGTCGCCTCACTGAGCCCCTGGACGACGAGTCCAGGGGCTCAGCCGCCGAACGGCTGACAGGGCGTTCCGTGTGGGACCGAGCTCCGGCCCCGGCCGCGAGGGGCTAGTCCTGTCGAGTCGCCGTACGCCGGACTCTCTTCATGGTGAAGAGGACCGAGCCTGCGAGGAATGCGAGCGCGGCTGCGGAGGCGGCCATGATGCCGGGCCCGCTGCTTGCGTCGTTCGCGGCGAGCGCGGGCGACGCTCCCTGCGGCTGCTGGCGGGTGGCGGCGCTCACGTGGGCGAAGTTGACGCTCTTGGCCGTGTGACCGGCACCCAGGGGGCCCATGACACCGTCGAAGTTGCCCGGCAGGAGGCCGGCCCACGGAGGCTTGCCGTGGTCGTCGTGGCCGTGGCCGGGTCCCCCGTCGTCGGGCCCGTCGTGGCCGTGGCCAGGTCCGCCGTCGTCCTCGTCCCCGTCGTCGTGGCCGGGTCCGCCCTCGTCGTGGTCGTGGTCGTGATCGTGGTGGCCGTGGCCGTGTTCGCCGCGGTCACCCTTTTCGCCCTTGTCCCCGCGCGGCCCCTTGGGCCCTGCGGGTCCGGCAGGTCCGGCAGGCCCAGCGGGTCCGGCGGGTCCGGGGGAGCCGGTCGGGCCGGGAGCGCCGGGGGCGCCGGGAGCGCCGGGGGCACCGGGGGCGCCGGGGGCACCGGGGGAGCCGGTCGGGCCGGGAGCGCCGGGGGCACCGGGAGCACCGGGAGCACCGGGGGAGCCGGTCGGCCCGGGAGCACCGGGAGCACCGGGAGCACCGGGAGCGCCGGGAGCGCCGGGGGCACCGGTCGGGCCAGGGGCACCAGTCGGGCCAGGGCTGCCAGTGGGGCCGGGCGAGCCGGTCGGGCCGGGCGAACCCGTGGGGCCGGGCGAACCCGTCGGTCCGGGAGGCCCGGGCGGGCCAACGGCGCAAGCCGCCCTCGTAATGGTGTTGTTGTCCAGCGTGACCGCGCCGTTCCGCGCGAGGGCGCGGCCTTCGATTACGGCGCTGTTGTTCAGCGTGATGGACGTCAGGGCCAGGATGTTGCCCTTGAACTGTGAGGTCGTGTCGATGGTGGCGGAGCTGCCCACCTGCCAGAACACGTTGCAGGCATTCGCTCCGTTGATGAAGGCCACGACGCTCGCCGGAGCCGTGATCAGCGTCGAAGGGATCTGGAAGATGAAGACGGCGTCGGGGTTGTTCTGGCCGTCGAGAGTGACCGTTCCGGTGATGTTCAGCGTCGACGAGGCCGTGTAGACGCCGGGCGCCAGCGTTTGTCCGCCGATGTCGGCCGAAGTGGCGGTGCCGGGTCCACGGCTGGCCGCATCGTTGTAGGCGACGACGAGGTCGGACTTCGCCTGAGCGGCGGCGGCGTCGGTGATGTGCTGTGTTCCGTTGACGATTCCGGGCGGAAAGCCGGTCACCGCCGTGCCCGGATGGAGCCCCAGGTCTCCGTTGATGATGGTGTTGTTCGTGTTGGTGATCGTGGAACCGGCCAGCACCGCGTAGTTGGTGGCGGTCCCCAGCCCCACAGGGGCTTCCGCGGCCTGAGCGGAGTACGGGACCAGAGTGGCCACCGCGAAGAGCACGGTGGGGAGCAGGAAGATGGCTCCCCGTTTGAGCAGTTTGCGTTGGGACGGTCTGTCGGGTGGATCCAACCGAATGGCATCCAATGCCATAGCAGGACCTTTCTGTTCCTTCGAGCCTCAGTCCTCCCGAAGGAGAACCCCGAGCGCCCATGACGGTCACTGGCCAGGGCGGAGGACCCCCACCTGCGATCCCTCGTACACGCTCACCCTGGGCGGGGGCCGCCGAGCGACTCCCTGCCAGAGGTAGTGATACGCCGTTACCCGGCAGTACTCCCGCATATTTCAGAGCAATAGGCCGTATATCGGAAAAATGCCGCTGCGCGGGTGACGGAACGTCGGGAAGCCGGAAACGTCTCGCACGCACGTGCGGATCGATCGTGCAGGTCAGGTGGCAGCGCCGGCCGCTGCCCCCACGGCAAAAACCCACGGACTCGGCCTGCCGCCGAGCGGCTCGGCACGTCCGCTCCTCCGTCCGTACCTCCCCGGCCATCCTTCGGGGGCTTCCCGGCAGGCTTGTGGCATTCCGGGGCGGGTCGGTCGGTCAAGGGTGGCCGAAGGCCATCGCGCAGCGACGCGACGAAGGAGCGCCCTTGAGGGACCGGCCCGACACGGAAGGACACTGGACTGACGGGCAGCCCCCGGGCCCCTTCGAAGCTGAGGGGCGGGCCGGGTCAGGCTTGGGTGACCCCGCCGAGGAAAGCGGCCCAGGCCGTCGGGGCGACGGCGAGCTCGGGGCCGGCCGTCTGCTTGGAGTCCCGGATGTGGACGGCGTCGGCGCAGGACGCGACCTCGACGCAGTCGTCGCCCTCGCTGCCGCTGTACGTGGACTTGTGCCAGGAGAGGGCGACCTCGACGCAACTGTCACCCTCGCTGCCGCTGTAGCTGCTCTTGAACCACCACAACTCGGAGCTGTTCACAGGGATCCTCGCATTCGCATCAACAGGCCCATGCTGTCCGCAGGATTGAGGGCCTGGATGCGAAGTTTGGCATACCGCTGGTGAAGGTCGCTGATGGCCTTCGGGTCGGAAATCACTCGACCCGTCTTCTGCCCCTCGCTGTACCCCAGCCACTCGTGCTCATCGGTTTCGAGGAGTTGAAAGGGCCCATCGAGCCCCGCGTGCTCCGGGCTGATCGTCGGCATGATCTGGAGGTCGACATTGGGCAGCTTCGCGCACTCCAGCAGGTGGTCGATCAGCTCGCGCGTCACCTCCGGGCCGCCCGTCTGCCGCTCGATCACCGACTGCTCGATGATGAAGCTGAGGGCGACGAAGGGAGTCCTGCGGAGCAGGGCCTGACGTTCCAGGCGCTGGACGACGCGAGCCTCCGCCTGTTCCGGTGTCGGCAGCGGTGGGACGTCCCGGATCTGGGCCCGCGCGTACGCCTCCGTCTGCAACAGCCCCGGGATCGACCGGCACTCGTACGTGTTCAGGGTGACGGCGGCCTCCTCCAGCTCCGCCCACCGCCGGAACCACTTCGCCAGCCCCCGGCGCCGGTTCAGGCGCTTCGCCGCGATGCGGATGACTCCGAAGGCGTCCAGCACCTCCTCCGTCCGCTCGACGAACCTCGGTGACGGGTGGCGGCGGCCCTGTTCCACCGAACCGACGTACTGGACCGAGTAGCGGACCAGCGGGGCCAGTTGCTCCTGGGTCAGGCCCGCCCGTTTGCGGCAGGCCTTGAGCGTCTCGCCGAAGCTGCGCAGGTCGTTGTCCGGCTCCACCTCGCCGTCACGTTCGCCGTCACCGCTGTTGCCGGCCCTTGCCATGGCGGTCACCTCCCCGGACCAGAGTCACGGGGTGTGACCGCTACTGTCCAGAGAGTGTGCTCGTACAGATGAAAAGTAGCGGTTCGCGTGCTGTGAACCACCCCGGCCACACGGGACGTTGCCGCCATGACCGCACTCTCGGGGCCCACCCCGGCCCTCGTACGCACGTTCACTCAGCGTTTCAGCTGCACCCGCCGCGGCGCCAGGCTCGCCCGGCAGTTGGCCCTCGTGGAACTCCACGACTGGGGCATCCCCGAGTCCACCGCGACGGCCGCCGACGCGGGGCTGCTCGTGGCCGAGCTCGCCTCGAACGCCGTCACCCACGGGCGGGTCCCGGGGCGGGACTTCGAGCTGCGGATGGTGCTGCTGGCGGGCGTCCTGCGGCTGGAGGTGTCGGACGCCCGCCGCGACCGGCGGCCCGAGGTCCGCCCGCACGTCTACGGGGCCGACTCCGGCTACGGCCTGCGCATCGTCGAGGCGGTGGCCACCGCCTGGGGCGTCACGGACCGCCTGATCGGCAAGACCGTCTGGGCGGAGCTGGCGGTCCGCCGGTCAGACCCGCCAGCGGGGTGCCTCGTCGTCGGGGGTGTCGGGACTGGCGAAGTGGAACGGCACGCCCAGATGCTCGGCCAGTGAGCGGCCGGCCTCGGCGGCCGCCGCCTCCCTGCCCATGTGGTGGTGGACGGTGGCCAGGTGGTGGTCGCCGGCCGGGTTCTCCGCGACGGCCAGCAGCTTCACGAACCAGTCGTGCTCGGTGTCTCCGTCCCAGACGGCCTCGATCGCCACCACCGTGGCCCGGATGCCGCCGGCGCGGGCCGCGAGGGAGTCCAGGTCGAGGGGGGAGCCGGGCGTACGGGGCACCCTCGCGCCGAAGTGCTCGTAGCGCCTGTGGACCATCTCCTGGGCCTCGGCCAGGCCGATCCCCCGGGCTCGGCCGGTCTCCCAGACGATCCGAACCGCCTGGAAGCGGCTGTCCTGGAGGACGTACGCGTCGACCTGCCCGCGGACGCCGGACGGGAGTTCCTCCCACCGGGCGGTCACGGGCGGGCCTTCGGGACGAAGACGCTGACCCGGTAGGTGGTCGGGTGCTCCAGGCGGCCGCAGAAGGTGTCCAGCCGGAGCTGGTCCGCGGTGACCGCGCCCTCCTCGTACAGGCGGCGGACGTGGTCGCGGAACTCCACCTCGTCCTGCGTGGAGAACAGCGGCTCCCAGCGGCCCGGGGTCTCGGCACGGCGCCGCCGGGCCGCCTCCTGGCGATTCCTGCGCTTGCGCTGTCCCGGCATGCCCGTCATGGTCGGGCACGCCGGGCCCCACCGCGACCGGATTTCAGGCGTCCTGCGCCGGGCGCTCGTTCACGGGCTCGCACATGCCGTGAACGTACCTGATGGGCATGGGCGCGTCCCCAGGTCAGAGGTACTGCGCGAACCCGTCCAGGACGCGGAGTACCTCCGCCTCGTTCTCCGACGGGAGTTGGAGGACGACCTCCTCGATGCCCAGGGCGGCGTAGTGGCTCATCTTGCCGGGGCTCGGCTGGACGGCGTACGGGACCACCTGGAGGGACTTGGGGTCGCGGCCCGCGGTTTCCCAGACCTGGCGCAGCACCGGGAGGGATTCCGTGAGGCCGCCGCCGCCGATCGGGAGCCAGCCGTCGGCGTGGTCGGCGATGGCGGCGAAGAGCTTCGGGCCGGCCTGGCCGCCGATCAGGGTGCGCGGGCCGTGCAGCGGGATGCCCGGGCCGAGTTCGCGCGGGGCCTGGACCGGCTTCGGGTACGCCGCGCTGGCCTGGACGGAGGAGAACCGGCCGGCGTACGCCGTGGGCTCCGGGGCCCACAGCGCGCGCATCAATGCCATGCGGTCGCGGACGAGTTCGCGGCGGGTGCGCCACTCGACACCGTGATCGGCGGCCTCCTCCACGTTCCATCCGTAGCCGACGCCGAGGGTGACCCGGCCGCCGGAGAGGTGGTCCAGGGTCGCGACCTGCTTGGCGAGGTCGATCGGGTCGTGCTGGGCGACCAGGGTGATGCCGGTGCCGAGGTGGAGCCGCTCGGTCACGGCGGAGGCCTGGCCGAGGGCCACGAAGGGGTCGAGGGTGCGCCCGTACATCTCGGGGAGTTCGCCGCCCATGGGCGCGGCGGTGTCCCGGGTGACCGGGATGTGGGTGTGCTCCGGGAGGTAGAGGCCGGAGAACCCGCGTTCCTCCAGGGCGCGCGCGAGGCGGACGGGGGAGACGGTGCGGTCGGTGAGGAAGATCGTCGTGGCGATCCGCATGTGGGCTGACACCTCCGTGACGTGGGAGGGCCACGGTACGTCGTGGCGCCCCGAATGTTGAGTGTGCG
Source organism: Streptomyces sp. NPDC060028 (assembly GCF_042736725.1). NCBI lineage: Bacteria > Bacillati > Actinomycetota > Actinomycetes > Kitasatosporales > Streptomycetaceae > Streptomyces > Streptomyces sp. NPDC060028. The sequence continues at coordinate 30,378 of NZ_JBHWVJ010000063.1, forward strand.
TCAGCCCCGGGGGTAGCGGGCCAGCCAGCCCGGGGAGGAGACCGCCGGGCCGTGCAGGGCGGGGCCCTGGGTCATCTCCAGGGCGAAGTCGTCGGAGAGTTCCAGGATCGTCGAGCGGCCTTCGAGGTCGGCGAGCCAGGCCGCCGGGAGGGCGGTCTCGCCGTGCAGGGCGCCGAGCAGCGCCCCGCACAGGGCGCCGGTGGCGGTGGAGTCGCCGCCGTGGTTCACGGAGAGGCGCAGGCCGTGCGCGACGTCCTCGGCGACGAGGGCGCAGTACACGGCGACGGCGAGGGCGTCCTCGGCGTCGCGGCCGTCGCCGGGGGAGAGGGACTCGACCATCTTCGGTGACGGGGTGCCCTGGGTGACGGCGGCCACCGCGCGCTGGAGGGCGTCGGTGACGGGCTGGTGGCCGTGGCGGGAGCCGAGCAGGCCGAGGGCGCGCTGGACGGCCGCGTCGAGGGAGTCGCCGCGGGTCAGGCCGTGGACGATGACGGCGAGGGCGCCGGCCGAGAGGTACGCGGTGGGGTGGCCGTGGCTCTGCGCGGCGCACTCGACGGCGAGTTGGAGGACCAGGGCCGGCTCCCAGCCGACCAGCAGCCCGAAGGCGGCCGAGCGGACGGTGGCGGCGGCGTCCCGGGCGGTGGGGTTCTTCGGCTGCTCCAGGGTGCCCAGGGTCTCGTCGGCGAAGCCGGTCATGCAGGCGCGGTCGGGGCCGCGGCGGGCGTAGAGCCACTCCTCCTGCGCGAGCCAGCCGTTGTCCTTGCGGCGCTCGTCGGGGCCCCAGTCGTGCTGGGTGGCCGCCCAGCGCAGGTACGCGCGGTGGACGTCGGTCGGCGGGTGCCAGGCGCCGGTGTCCCGGCGCACGTGGGCCCGTATCAGCCCGTCCACGGTGAACAGGGCCAGCTGGGTGGAGGCGGTGACGGTGCCGCGGCGGCCGTAGGCGGGGGCCGGTTCGGTCAGGCCCTCCAGGCCGTGGGTCTCGCGGATCCCGTCGAGCGAGAGGCCGGCGACGGGCGCGCCCAGGGCGTCGCCCATGGCGGAGCCGAGGAGGGTGCCGCGGACGCGGCTGCGGAAGTCCTGCTGTTCGACGCGGCCCCACAGGCCGGTGGTCACCGCGGTCCGGCCGCCGAGGGTGTCGCCGGCGCCGGGGCCGCTGCTCGGGCCCAGGCCGGGTCTGCGCGATCCGGCCAGTCCGGCCGTGTCCGCGGGCCCCCCCGGGCCCTGGTTGTCCGTGTGTTCCGTGTGTTCCGCGTGTTCCGCGTGCGAATCCGTCGCCGTGTCCATCGCGATCCCCCTGCCCAGCCCCCACGTGCTCTGGCGCGCACTGTAGTGGACAGGCTCGATCGAATCCGGAAGGAGCTGGTCATGAGGCCCGTAAGTGAGCACAGAACGGCCGGAATGTGTCCGGGAATGTGCGCGAGGTCCGTCGCACACGTGCGGGAATCGGCCAGTGGCACGTTTTGCCACTTGCCTTCGAACCGGTCGGTTCCGGCCACGCCGCGTTCACGCGCAGTTCTCCGGCCGCCCACAGCCTCGGAACCATGAAGAAGGCCATGAAGAAGGCACTGCTCGCCGCGACCACCGTCGCTTCCGCACTCACCGTGTCCCTGGTCGCGGCCCCCGCCGCCACCGCCTCCGGCGCGGACCTCCCCTGGAGCGGCCACCACGGCCGGTCCATCCCCTTCACCGAGGCCACCGTCACCGCCGGCGCCGACGGCTCGTACGCCCTGAAGTGGACGGCCAAGGGCACCGAGCGGGTCGAGATCAAGGCGAACGGCAAGGTCGTCGCCAGGGGCGGCGCCCAGGGCCAGGCCGTGGTCAAGGGGCTGCCCGCCGCCGACCGCCAATGGTTCGACTTCAAGCCGGAACACGGCGCGGGCCTGCACCTCGCCGACCGCCTGATCAAGCTCGACGGCGCCGTCAACTTCCGCGACGCGGGCGGCTACCGCACCACCACCGGCCAGTGGGTCAAGATGGGCGAGATCTACCGCTCCGACGCCCTGAACAAGCTCACCACGAACGACCTGGCCAAGCTCCGGCGCCTGCGCGTCAAGACGGTCTTCGACCTGCGCATGACCGACGAGCGCACCAAGGACGCCGACCGGGTTCCCGCGGGCGCCACCTACGTCGTCGCCGACGTCTTCGCCGGGTCCCCCGCCTTCCAGACCATGCCCAAGTCGCCCGACGAGGCAGTCAAGGCCATGGTCGACGCAGAAAAGGCCATGGTCTCCGGCGAGGGCGGCAAGAAGGCGTACACGCAGGTCTTTGAAGGCGTCGAGCGCGACCGCAGCCGCTCGGTCCTCTTCCACTGCACCGCCGGCAAGGACCGCACCGGCTGGGCCGGCGCCACCCTGCTGACCGCCCTCGGCGTGCCCCGCGGGACCGTCGAGGCCGACTACCTGGCCAGCAACGACTACCGCAAGGCCGCCAACGACGCGGTCCTCTCCCACCTGCCCGCCGCGCAGGCCGCCGTCTACAAGCCGATGCTCGACGTGCGCCCCGAGTACCTGAACGCCGGGTACGACGAGGTCGAGGCCACGTACGGCTCCTTCGGCCGCTACCTCAAGGACGGGCTCGGCATCGACGCCCGCGAGCTGAAGGAGCTCAAGAAGGACCTCCTGACCGGCTGATCCGCATCCGCGCAGGACGGGAGGCGGTCTCAGTCGAGCACCGGCAGCAGCTCCGGCAGGTGCCCGTCCGAGGCGCGGGCCGCCGCCCGGCGCTCCTCCGGGACCTCCCCGTACAGCGTCGTACGCGGCTTCGCGGGCCGCCCCGCCGCCTCCGCGACGGCGATCAGGTCCTGCACCGACTTGTACGAGCCGTAACTCGACCCCGCCATCCGCGAGATCGTCTCCTCCATCAGGGTCCCGCCGAGGTCGTTGGCCCCGGACCGCAGCATCTCGGCCGCGCCCTCCGAGCCCAGCTTCACCCAGCTCGTCTGGATGTTGGGGATGTGAGGGTGCAGCAGGATCCGCGCCATCGCCGTCACCGCCCGGTTGTCGCGCACCGTCGGGCCCGGGCGGGAGATGCCCGCCAGATAGACCGGCGCGTTGGTGTGGATGAACGGAAGCGTCACGAACTCGGTGAAGCCACCCGTCTGTTGCTGGATCCGGGCCAGGGTGCGGAAGTGGCCGAGCCAGTGCCGGGGCTGGTCCACGTGCCCGTACATCATGGTCGAGGAGGAGCGGATCCCCAGCTCGTGCGCCGTGGTGACGACGTCGATCCAGTCCGCCGTCGGCAGCTTGCCCTTGGTGAGGACCCAGCGCACCTCGTCGTCCAGGATCTCCGCCGCCGTGCCCGGGATGGAGTCCAGTCCGGCTTCCTTGGCCGCCGTCAGCCAGTCCCGTACGGACATCCCGGTGCGGGTCGCACCGTTGACGACCTCCATCGGCGAGAAGGCGTGCACGTGCATGCCGGGAACCCGCTCCTTCACCGCCCGCGCGATGTCGAAGTAGGCCGTACCCGGCAGGTCCGGGTGGATGCCGCCCTGCATGCACACCTCGACGGCGCCCACGTCCCAGGCCTGGGCCGCGCGGTCCGCGACCTGGTCCAGGGAGAGCGTGTACGCGTCGGCGTCGGTGCGGCGCTGCGCGAACGCGCAGAAACGGCAGCCGGTGTAACAGACGTTGGTGAAGTTGATGTTGCGGGTGACGATGTAGGTGACCTCGTCGCCCACCACCGACTTGCGCAGGTCGTCGGCGATCCGGCACAGCGCGTCCAGCGCCGGACCGTCCGCGTGCAGCAGGGCGAGGGCCTGGTCGTCGGTGAGCTTCGTCGGGTCGTCGGCGGCCTGCGCGAGGGCGGCCCGTACGTCCGTGTCGATGCGCTGCGGCACCATCCCGGGCGCCGCCGCCTCCCGCAGGGCCTCCCAGTCGCCGTAGACGTGGTCGAAGTCCTCGCGGCGGTCCCCGGTGCGGCCCTCGGTGTCGATGGCGGTGTGCAGGTCGGTGCGCCCGTAGGAGGCGAAGCTGTCGTCGGGCTCCTGCCAGGGGCGCCCCTCGACCGTCGCATCCTCGTACGCGAGCCCGGTCTCGGGGTCGCAGAGCGCGCGCACGTGCGGCAGCAGCCGCGGGTCCAGCCAGGGCTCGCCGCGCCGGACGAACTCCGGGTACACGCACAGCCGTTCGCGCAGCTCGAAACCGGCCGCGGCGGACTGCCCGGCCAGCACGTCGATCTGGGGCCACGGCCGCTCGGGGTTGACGTGGTCCGGGGTCAGCGGCGAGACGCCGCCCCAGTCGTCGATCCCGGCGCCGATCAGACGGGCGTACTCCCCGTCGACGAGGTTCGGCGGCGCCTGGAGGCAGGCGGACGGGCCCATGATGTGCCGGGCGACGGCGATCGTGGCGACCAGGTCGTCCAGCTCCGCGTCCGGCATGCCGCGCATCGCCGTGTCCGGCTTGGCGCGGAAGTTCTGGATGATCAGCTCCTGGATGCCGTGGTAGGCGCGGGAGACGCGGCGCAGCGCGAAGAGGGACTCGGCGCGCTCCTCGTACGTCTCGCCGATCCCGATGAGCAGGCCGGAGGTGAAGGGCACGGAGGAACGGCCGGCGTCCTCCAGCACGCGCAGCCGGACCGCCGGCTCCTTGTCGGGCGAACCGTGGTGCGGCTGCCCGGGCTCGCTCCACAGCCGATCGGCCGTGGTCTCCAGCATCATGCCCATCGACGGGGCGACCGGCTTCAGCCGCTGGAAGTCGGCCCAGGACATCACGCCCGGGTTGAGGTGGGGGAGCAGGCCCGTCTCCTCCAGGATCCGGATGGAGATGGCCCGTACGTACGAGATCGTGTCGTCGTAGCCGTGCGCCTCCAGCCACTCCCGGGCCTCGGGCCAGCGGTCCTCGGGCTTGTCGCCGAGGGTGATGAGCGCTTCCTTGCAGCCGAGGGCCGCTCCGCGGCGGGCGATGTCGAGGACCTCGTCCGGGGACATGTACATCCCGTGGCCGGCCCGGCGGAGCTTGCCGGGGACCGTGGCGAAGGTGCAGTAGTGGCACTTGTCGCGGCACAGCCGGGTGAGCGGTATGAAAACGCTCTTCGAGTACGTGATGACACCGGGCCGCCCGGCCGAGGCGAGCCCGGAGTCCCTCACACGTGCGGCGGAGGCCATGAGGTCGTCCAGCGCCGCACCGCGCGCCTGGAGCAGTACGGCCGCCTCGGTCGCGTCGAGCGCGACGCCGTCGCGGGCCCGCCGGAGCGCGCGGCGCATCGCGTTGTCGGTCGGAGCGTCACTCGGAGTGGTCATGCCGTGAGCATACGATCCGGTCGTACGGGCACGGTCGGGAAGCGCGGGGTCACCGCATCAGCTCCCCGGCGTTGACCAGCAGCGACTGGCCGGTTATCGCCCGCGCCCGGTCGGAGGCCAGGAACACGGCGGCGTCGGCCACGTCCCCGTCGGTGGCCAGATCCGGCAGCGCCATTCGCTCGGCGAGGCGGGCGTGCACCTCGGCCTCCGGGACGCCTTCGGTGTGCGCGGTGAACGTGACGAAGGCCTGCACGGGCGGCCCCCACATCCAGCCGGGGAGCACGGTGTTGACCCGGATCCGGTCGGGGCCGAGCTCGCGGGCCATCGAGTACATGGCGGAGGTCAGCGCCCCCTTGGAGGCGGCGTAGGCGGCCTGCTGGACCTCGTTGGGCGCGGCCACGGCGGACTGGGTCCCGATGATGACGACCGAGCCGCCACCCCCCTGCTTGAGCGCGGGCAGACAAGCCCGGGTCATCCGCAGGGTCCCCAGGAGATTGACGTCGATGATCTGCTGCCAGGTCCCGAAGTCGGCGTCCTGGAGCCCGCCGAAGTAGGAGTCCCAGGCGGCGACGTGCACGACGGCGTCGACACCCCCGAACCGCTCCCGCGCGAGCGCGACGAGGGCCTCGCACTGCGCCTCGTCGGTGACGTCGGTCGGCCGGTACGCGGTGTGCGCGCCGTCGGGATCGATCTCGGCGGCGGACTTGGCGAGATTCGCCTCGGTCCGCGCCCCGAGCACGGCATTCCCCCCGTCCCGCACCACGGCGGCGGCCACCTGATGCCCAAGCCCGGCCCCGACCCCGGACACCACGACGGTCTTCCCCAGCAGCAACGACATGACGGGCCTCCAGGCGGCCGGGACAATGTCCGCAGATGACGCACGGATCTGACGGAGCGTCAGGCTAGGGGGCGGGCGCGGGGTTGTGAAGGGGCGGGACGGGGGTCCTGTGGCGGGAACTCCCCGGGGTCTCTATCCACTCTGCTCCTGGGTGAGGTCACCGTTGACCTTGGCGCGCCTGACGACCTGTTCACCGGCGCCGGGCAGCCTCTGTGCGAGTGCGCCGTCGACGTCGACGTCCTCGACCTCCTGGCGGCGGGCCGCCGCCCGGTCCGACATCGTCAGCCACGCCTGGAGGCCTCCCCCGATCACCACCGCGACGGTCGTGCAGAGCCACCAAGCCAGTGTCCACTTCTGGGTCAGCATGCCCGTGGCCACATTCACGGCGGCCGCGGCGACGACCGTCCCACCCGCCGCCCACATGCGCTTTCCTGCCGTCGTCATGCGCAACTCCCGCTGGTTTGCGTAGTATTACGGCCCTCATCTTCCCGAGACTTCTGCCACGGGGGAAGCGCGTGTGCGGTGGATGGAAGCAGCAGATCAAGGACGTGCGCGCCGAACATGTGACGCAGATCCAGGTCCACATGGGCGACGGGGACGTGGTCACGGCCACGAACCGCGCCGCGCGCGAGCTCCACAGGGCCGTCCGGTCCCGGATGCGTGACGAGATCGCGCGGCTCAGGCTGGAGCACCCGGGGCGGATACCCGTCCGGTGGTCCCCCACCGGCAGGCCCGTGCGGTCACCGGCCGAAGCGCTGGGCGTGCAGGGCATGGCGCTGACGGGCGACGTGAACCAGGTGCCGGAGTTCCTGCGTGGCCTGCCCCGGCGCCAGCTCGTCGTGTTGGGCCCGCAGGGTGCCGGCAAGAGCGTCCTCGCACTGCTGCTGGCCTGGGACCTCCTCAAGACGTGGCAGCTCCACGAGCCGGTGCCCGTCGTGCTGTCGCTGTCGTCCTGGAGGCCGGAGGTCGGACTACGGGAGTGGATGGCCCGTCGGATCCGGGAACTCGGCGACGCGGGCGGGCACGGTCGAGGCACGAAACGCCGCGCCGGCAAGAACGCCGCCGCCAGACTGGTCGACGAGAACAGGGTGATGCCCGTGCTCGACGGCCTCGACGAGCTTCCGCCGGCGTTGCACGCGAGTGCCGTCGAGGCGATCGATGCGGCGGTCGTGGAGGGCGTGCCGCTGCTCCTGACGTGCCGGGGCGACGAGTACGAACGGGCGGTGCGGGACAGCGGCAGCCACCTCACGAGGGCCGCGGTCGTGGAGCTCGAACCCGTGACGCCCACAGACGCGATCACCTACCTCGAACAGTCGACGGTGACCGGTGACCGCCGATGGGAGGAGGTGTTCGACGCCCTGCGCGGCCGGCACGACTCGGCGTTGGCCACCGCCCTGTCCTCCCCCCTGATGCTGTACCTGGCCCGCACGGCCTATCAGGCGGGCTCCACGGATCCCGGGGAGCTGCTGGGGGAGCGGTTCGGGACACGGGAAGAGATCGAGTCCCATCTGCTGAAGCGATACCTTCCCGCGGTCTACGCCGAGTCCCCCGTGCCCCCCGCGCCGCGCTTCGCCGCGGACCGGGTCAGGCGGTACCTGACGACCGTCGCACTCCAGATGCGGCGCGACCGGACACTCGACTTCGCCTGGTGGCAGGTCCATTCCCCGGTCACCGGACCGGTCGTGGCGGCTGCGTTCGGCTGTGCGTACGGATGGTTCCTCTACCTGCTGTTCGGCGCGTTGCAGGCGGCGCTCTCCGCACTGATGACGGGGGTGGCCGGCTACGGGGTGCACGCCGTCGTCCGGGTCGCGCTGATCCACGTGTACGTCACCGAGGACGTCCTGCGGGGTCCGCGTGGCGTGCTCCGCCAGTACGCGCTCATCGCCCTCCTGTCGGCCCTGGCCGTGGGGTCGGTCACGGGGGCCGCCGTGGGCGGCTGGCTGAGCCTCGTGCTGGGCGCGCCGGCGGGGTCGGTCCTCGGTTTCGGCGTGCTCGTCGGCGGGGCTGCCGGCGCCGCCGCGCTCCTCGGGTCGGCCTGGGGCTCGTACCAGGTCTCACGTACGTGGTTCTGCTTGACGGGCAGACTTCCCTGGCGGCTGTGGGCGTTCCTCGACAACGCCCACGAACTCGGGGTGCTGCGTCAGACCGGTGCCGTCCACCAGTTCCGCCACCTGCGGGTCCGGGAACAGCTGAGCGGCGGAGGCGATCCGTCGGGCCGGTCGGTCCACAGCGGACGAACCGCGGCACGGCGCTGGAGGTACGTGCTCCCGGTCCTGCCCAGCGTCGCCCAGGCACTGCTCGTGCTGGCGTGGCTCTTCGTCACGGGTTACGTCAACGTCGCCGGGCCCGCCGAAGCCCTCTCCCTCCGCTCGGGGGACTGGCCGGAACGCGAGCTCGAAGCCTGCGAAGGCTATTGCCGGCGCAGTGAAACCTGGTACTGGAATTTGCCGCAGGGGGAGTCCCGGCAGGCCTCACTGCGCATGCCCAACCCCGAGGGCCCCTCGTTCACGAAGTGGTACGGCCTGGTGGGCGCCCGAGGCTGCACCGGCGCGGCCGTCGAAGTGACCCTGCAACTGGGGGATCGTCCGCCGGTGTCCTTCGTCCTGGCGGCCGGCAACGGCCCGCGGGTCGACGTGGCCCCGAAGGTGCCGGTGCCCGAACCCGTACGGCTGAAGGAGGAGCCGATCGTCCTCACCCTGCGCAGAGTGGACGAAGAGCCGTGCGACCTGTCCTTCTCGTGGGCGGACGCCGGACTGCGCAGGGACGGCATGGAGCTGGCGAGGAAGCGCTTCGGCATCCCTTCCCCGCATCGGGATTCGGCGGCCGTCCGAGGGTGACGGAGCCTCAGCCGACGGCCCGCCCCAGCCGCCCCAGCCCCTCCGCGATCTCCCCCGCCGTGTGCGTCGTGAACGAGAGCCGCAGCGTACGGGCGTCCGCCGGGCCCGTGAAGAAGGGGGCGCCCGGGACGAAGGCGACCCCGTGGGCGATCGCCGAGCGGAGCAGGGCCGTCGCGTCGTGGCCCTCCGGGAGGCGGGCCCAGACGAACATGCCGCCCTCCGGCCGGTTCCAGGCGGAGCCCGCCGGGAGGGCTCCCGGCAGGCCCGCCAGCAGGGCGTCGCGGCGGGACCGGTACGCGGCGCGGACGGTGGCGATGTGCGCGGCCAGGTCCGCCTCGGCCAGGTAGTGCGCGGCGGCCAGCTGGTCCACCGTCGAGGTGTGCAGGTCGGCCGCCTGCTTCGCGACGACCACCGCGCGGCGCAGCGCGGCCGGTGCCCGGAGCCAGCCCAGCCGCAGCCCGGGGGCCATGATCTTCGAGAAGCTCCCGAGCAGCGCCGTGCGGTCCTCCGCTCCCGGGTGCGCGGCGAGCCACGGTACGGGGGAGCCCTCGTAGCGGAGGTCCCCGTACGGGTCGTCCTCCACCAGCCACAGCCCGAGGCGCGCCGCGATCTCCGCGACCGCCGCCCGCCGGGCTCCCGGCAGGGTGCGCCCCGTCGGGTTCTGGAAGGTCGGGATCGTGTAGAGCAGCCTGGGCCGCTCCCGCGCCACGATCTCCGCCAGCGCGTCCGGGAGCATGCCCTCCTCGTCGCACGGCACCGCGACCACCCGCGCGCCCGCGAGGCCGAAGCACTGCAGCGCCGCCAGGTAGGTGGGGTTCTCGACCAGGACCACGTCCCCCGGTTCGACCAGGGCGGTGGTGAGCAGCGTGAGGCCCTGCTGGGATCCCGAGGTGATGAGTACGTCGTCCGGCCCCGTCGGCAGCCCCCGCGCCGCCGCGCGGTCCGCGACGGCCGCGCGCAGCTCGGGGACGCCCTCGGTGGTCGAGTACTGGAGCGCCCGGCGCGCGGAGCCCGCGAAGGCGGCGTCGTACGCGGCCCGCAGACCCTCGGTGTCGAAGAGTTCGGGCGCGGGCAGGCCGCCGGCGAAGGAGATGACCCCGGGGCGTTCGGTGAGGGCGAGGATCTCGCGTACGGGGGAGCTTCCCACCGAGGCGGCGCGGGCGGCGAAGGCGGGCGGCGGTGTCAGGGCGGCTACGGACACGGCGGGCACGGCAGGCACGGGAGCTCCTTCGGGAGGCGGGTGCGCGCATCCTAGCCACAGAAACATGTAGATAGCACCTATGTGTCACATCTTGGATTCGGATCCGGGATCCGTCCCGAACCGCCCGCGCACCCTGTCGATCTGACGTGTCATCAGCTACACCGTCCCCATGACACCTGGAGAAGAAGACACCCGCGTCGACGACTACGCCGCACTCGCCTCCGTCGGCCCCTACGGCGTCCGCCCCGGCCATGCACTGATCACCATGGTGGAGCCCCACCCGGGCCACGAGTCCGCGTACAACCGCTGGTACGAGGACGACCACTACTACGCCGGCGCCATGGCCATGCCCTGGATGTACGCCGGCCGCCGCTGGGTCGCCACCCGCGAGCTCCAGGAGCTGCGCTACCCGGAGAAGTCGGCCGTCGCCCAGCCGGTCACCGCCGGGTGCTACATCTCCACGTACTGGGTCACCGAGGGCCGCTACGACGAGCACATGAAGTGGACCGTCGGCATCAACAAGCGCCTGAACCGCGACGGCCGGGTCTACCAGGACCGCACCCACGTCTTCACGGCCTTCCAGGACCACGCGGCCACGGTCTACCGCGACGGGGCGGCCGGCCCCCGGGACTTCCACGCCCTGGACCACCCGTACGCCGGGCTCGTGGTCCAGGTCGTCGACGCCGACGGGCCCGAGCAGCGGGCCGAACTGCTGGAGTGGTTGCGCTCGCGGGCCCTGCCCAGGCGGCTCCAGGGCTCCCCGGCGGCGATGGTGACGGTGTTCCGGCCGACGCCGCTGCCGGGGGACAGGATGACGTACGTGAAGCAGGTCGAGGGGGTGGACACCCGCCTCACGCTGCTGTGGTTCCTCGAGGCCGACCCGCGGACCTGCTGGGACCGGTTCCAGGGGCTGGACACCGAGGTCGCGGAGTCGGGGCTCGGGCGGGTGGAGCTGGTGGCGCCGTTCATACCGACGGTGCCCGGGACCGACCGGTACGTCGATCAGCTCCGCTAGTGCCGTGCCCGGAAGGGCTCAGCGGACAGGGGCGAGCCCTCTCGGCCAGGACGGCGTGCCGGTCGAGAGGGCTCCAGACGGTGGTGCGGATGCCGTTGCGGACGCGGATGCGGACGCCGATGCAGCGGATGGTGCAGCCGCGGACGCGCTCGCGGCTGCGGTCGTTTCGCGGTCGTGCGCCGTGACGTTCAGACGAGGCCCCCCAGTCGGCCCTCGGTGACGTCCGCGACGAACGAGGTCCACGAGCCGGGGGCGAAGGTGATGGACGGGCCGTCCTGGACCTTCGAGTCGCGGACCGCGATGGCCTCCATGACGGGGGACTTGACCTCGACGCAGGCGCCGTTTCCGCCGGAGTAGGAGGACTTGGTCCAGTTTTCCGTGGCGCCCTGACGAATAGCCATGTTTCTCTCCGGTTCAACGAGTAGTGCCGGTGGTGTGTCGGCCATTTCGGCTTTCCTGGCCGACGTGATGGACGCTACCGGCACCGCCCGATGGGTGAAGGGGTCATTCACCCGACCGAGTGGCATATTCCATTCAGGCCTTCTGTGGCCGGGGAGTGACGGTGTACCGTGCGGGCCCCCCTCGTCACCTGCACCGTTTCCGACGGTTTTACTTCCTCTTGCCCGCATAGTGGTCGATGATCTCGCCGATGAACTGTCGGGTCTGCTCGACATTGAGGGCCTGGGCGCGCAGGTGCTCGTACATCACGCTGTACTTCTGAACGTCGTTTGACTTCTCCAGGTACAAATCGCTCGTCACGCCCTCGATGTAGACGACCGTCGAGTCCGAGGCGTCCGGGAATTCCAGAATCGCGTACTGGCCGTTCACGCCAGGATGCGCGCCCATCGAGAAGGGCATCACCTGCACGGTGATGTACGGCTCCTGGGAACGCTCTATCAAGTACTCGAGCTGCCGGATCATCAGCTGGGGATCGCCCACGTGCCGGCGCAGCGCAGCCTCGTCGATGACCGCCCAGAGGCGCAGCGGCCCGACGTCGGGGTTGTTGTTCTCCGTCTCCGAGAGCCGCTTCTGGCGGTGCATCCGGACCTGGACGCGTTTGTCGACATCGGCCGGAGCCGTCTCGGGCAGCGCGCCGCGGATGAGGGCCTGGGCGTACTCCGGGGTCTGGAGCAGGCCGGGGACCATCTGGGGCTCGTACGTGCGCAGGCTGGCGGCATCCGTCTCCAGCCCGATGTAGACGCTGTACGGGATGTCGCCGAAGGCGTGCCACCAGCCCTGCTGGCGGGAGTCCTTGGCCATCTGCATGAGCGAGTCGACGAGCCGCCGGTCCTCGACCTCGTACACGTCGCACAGGTCGCGGACGTCGCGCTGGCTGATGGATCGGCGGCCGTTCTCCAAGCGGCTGATCTTCGACTGGGAGACGAGGAGGCGCTCGGCGACCTGCTCGGCCGTCATGCCCTTGTCCTCACGGAGCTTGCGCAACTCCATGCCCAGTCGGCGGCGTCGGACGGTGGGATTGACATTGGACGCCACGTGAACGGCACCTCCGCCTTCTTCTGACTCTCTGCGTGTCTGATGATGAGCAGATTGCCACCGAAGAGCGTGGCGCCGCCGGGAAAGCCGGGAAACAGACGCGCGGGGTGGCGGGGCCGGCGGACCGGC